>CAZQVV010000061.1:0-15496 GCA_964596835.1 uncultured Thiohalophilus sp.
ACCGGTATCCCTGATCTTGAAAATTAATTGGGCATGATTGCTCTCTAGCGGATCCGAGCCGGTGCCTGGTAGGCAACTTATATCCAGCAATACATGGCCATATTTTGTGAATTTAATGGCGTTGTTGACAAGGTTAATCAGAATTTGGCGGATGCGCCCAGCATCGCCAATCAGGTACCGAGGACAGCTAGGCGCATAATGAAAGATTAACTCCAGACCCTTTTCCTCCGCTTTGATCCTTAGCAAGCGTATTACTTCAAAAGCCGTTTGTTTGAGATTAAAGTCAAGGAGTTCAAGTGCCATCTTCCTGGCGTCCATTTTGGAGAAGTCAAGAATGTCGTTAATAATAGTTAACAGAGAATTCCCAGAGCGAGTGATAATTTGCAGATATTCATGTTGATTCTTGTTTAGGTTGCTATTGCTCAGCAACTGGGCCATACCGAGTATGCCATTCAGGGGGGTTCGTATTTCATGACTCATGATCGAGAGAAATTCTGATTTTGCTCTGGCCGCCGCTTCGGCAGCATCACGGGCAGTACTCAGTTCCTGCGCCTGGTGTTCAAGTTGTAATTGTTTTTCCTTTAATTCGGATATATCCAGAAAACTGCCGACGTAATGCGTGACATTGTCCTCATCGTCCTTGACGGCGGTGATGGATGCCCATTGGGGAAATATCTCACCGTTTTTGCGCCGGTCCCATATTTCAGATGACCATTGATCTGTGCGTATGAGACTATCCCACATCTCTGTGTAGAAGTCGGGTGTATGATGTCCCGATTGGAGAAGACGGGGGTTTTGGCCGATCAACTCATCCTCCTCATAGCCGGTAATGCGGGTAAAAGCCTGGTTGACCCGCAGAATTGTTGCCCCCGGATCGGTGATAATAATACCTTCCCGAGTATTAAGGGCTATGGCGGCGATACGTAGTTCAGCTTCGATACGTTTTCGTTCGCTGATGTCCCTAACCAGACAGCTGAACAATTGCTTGCCGCCGGCATCAATTTCACTGACTCTTATTCCAATAGTTATGATTGAGCCATCTTTCTTCAAGCCCGTCATTTCAGATGCCTGGCCGAGTATGTGAGTCTCACCGGTATCATGGTAGCTTGATAGAGGGTCATCACAGGTGTCGGCACAGGGTTCCGGTATGAGCATTTTTATATTTTCATTCAGGACTTCAGATGCGTCATAACCGAAAGTTTGTTCTGCAGCTGGATTGAATCTCTTAATATCTCCCTTTTTATCAATAATAATGAAGGCGTCGACCATGGTGCTGATAACTGCGCGCTGTTGTGCTTCACTGTATCTGGCATCCGTTAGCGCTTTCTGAAAATCTGCGCAGGACTTCTTAAGTTTAATTCTCATATTTTCAAAAGCGCGGGTCAACTGACCAATTTCATCGTTACCCGCCGCTGGTAACATTTCCTCGTAGTCGCCCTCAGTTAATCTCGTTGCAGCTTTCTTCAAGCGTAACAGGGGATAACGAACGAGATGATTCTGCCAGAAGGCACTGGCCAGGGTAATCATGAAAAAAACGACAATAAGAGATTGTTCTATTTGCTGGACACGTTGTAGCTCTTCCTGTCTTTCATTCGCCCAGTCAACCGTCAGTATAATATGGCCAAATGACTTCCCATCAAAGTGGAGATTATCATGAAGTTTAAATATATATTTTCCTGATGCTGGCGCGGCCTTTCTCAGAGGATATAGTTGATGACCCTTTTTGTTATAAACGACGATCTGTTGCCAGTGTGCCTTATGCAGTTTCATTTGCCAGTCCAGAAAAGTATGCATATATGCAAGGTCACCCGATATTTGGGTCCGTGTGAGTTCAGGTTCCAGCATTTTTATCAGCAATTCGTGTTTTTCTTTATAGTGTCTGTATTCACTCTCAAGATAAATATCCACCCAGTAATAATGTACAAACAGGATGAAAGCTATTAGTCCTATTGTTAATGGCATTAATAGCTTGAAACGAATACCCATTGTTCTCCCTTAATATTATGCTGAAATAATCAATCCCATATTTAGAAGGGATTGATGATTATCTATACCGGTCTCACCAATTCTTTTCACGGCCATTTTAGCCAGCGGGTTCTCCCCGGATCAGGATTTTATCTCATGCGAATATAGTATGCACTCGCCACTGGAGTGCTATATGTTTTAATTGTTCCATTGGTAAACCGCTTCAGCTTTATTGCCAGATCCAAAATAAGTAAGCGATGTGCATAGTTGTCTAACAAGATAAATGCCACGGCCGCTCAATGCGTTTCCGTGATTTTCGTAACTGGTAAAATATTCGTGATTAAATCCTGGGCCACTATCTTCTATGATTATTTTGAACAGACCGCCCGTGCCATGAAATTGCATTTGCACTATAATACGAATGCGGGCCTTATCTATAGTATTGAGCCGTTGTTCGCGCTCAGAAAAATATTTTTCAAAACCTTTTGCATTCGATTTTAACGAAGAGTCCAGATTTAGGATTCCATGATCCAGAGAATTTGTATAGAGTTCGCTTAAAATAACAAACAGATCTTGATGGGGGATATCGATATTGGATAACTGGTTTATATGATTAATCATGAGGGGGACGGGATCGACATTTTTCAGACAATAGCCGTTGAAAATCAGATTTATTTCGGAAGAAGTGTCTGTAATATCATCTGCTCTTTCTGAATAGTCTCTTACACTCTGTTCTTTATTCTTTATCGCATGCATTACCTGTTGCGTATTCCATGATGGAATGTTTTCGGAGACGCAGGGAATTTCCACCAGGCTGATATCATCTATTTGTAGACTGCCCTGGCAAAATGAATCAAAAGCATGCACGACGTCATCGAAATATGCATGGGTATCGTCTTTTCGTCTAGCTGAAAGAAGAACCTGTTCGAAGCGCTGCTCGCCGAATTGTTCGCCCCGAGTATTTGTGGCCTCAAGAACGCCATCGCTGGACAGCAAGATCCTGTCACCGTATTCTATGTCACGGTTTTCGGATATATTGGAAAAATCAAATTCCGGATCGATTCCCAACGGTATTCCACGTGAAGGGATACGAGTCTTGATTGTTTCTCGTTTCTTGTCCAGCAGCAAGATATCAGGCATACCACAATTGCATACGCTAATGTATTCCAGATTGTGACTTATGCACACATATTGGACGGCCATGAACATATTTGTGGGTAAAAGCTGACTTAGTTTCTTGTTAATACTGTTTAGAATTTCATCGATCCTGTATCCCTTAGCGCTCATTGCGTGGAATACTTCAGATACAGGCAGGGCGCCAAGTGCAGCGGACAATCCATGCCCAGTGAAATCGGCTAGAAGGATATGAAGATCCCTGGACGGGCTGAAATCGGTTAATAATATGTCACCGCTGAAGAGTTCGGCAGGACGTAGCAAGGTATGGATATGCTCAATATTGGTGTTACCCCTGGTTATAACATAGGTAAATATGTGCTCGGCGATTTGTTGCTCACGGTATATTTCATTGTGTAATGCGGCGATTTCCCTATGAACATTACGTATGCGTTCCATGGAATGGATTTTGGCCTGCAACTGAATGATATTGATAGGTTTGCTGAGAAAATCATCGCCACCCGCTTCAGTGCAGCGTGTGATGGTGTTACTGTCCGTCATGGCGGTAAGAAAAATAATAGGAACAAATTCTCCGTTAGCCATGGCTTTGATTTGTCTGGATGATTCCAGGCCGTCCATAACCGGCATCATAACATCCATGAAAATGATGTCTGGTTGTTGTTCTATATAACGTTCAATTGCCTGTTCGCCGTTCTCAGCCTCTATGGTTTCATAGCCGGCAATGCTCAGAAATTCACTTAATAGAAATCGGTTGGTGATGTCATCATCAACCACAAGCGCCTTTCCCCGACGAATTGAGCGGGTCGAGGTTTCCTGGAGGGCTTTCTGTGGGAAGTCCGTCATGTATGATTTCCGTACCTTAATGAATATCGAATTGCTGACTGAAATTTGCCATATCGAGTATTTTTTTTATTCCCTCAGACGGTTGCTGTAGGATAACTTTGCTATTGCAACTATCTGCGTGCTCCTTCAGTAACAGCAACATGCCAAGTGCGGAACTATCCATGTATTCAGTACTGGATAGCCCAACCTGAAACAGAAGGCCGGGGGTGCAATGGTTCTTATAGGCCTCCCGGAATTCTTTTTGATGAGTGAAATCGAAACGGCCCTCAACTCTGATGGTGATAGTTTTTTCATCGTTGGATACTTGCGTTGTTACTGACATATCATTCTCCTTTCTACCTTTAAAATAATCTAAATAACTGATCCGAATTCCTCTCCGGGTAAAAACTGTTCGCCCTGAGTATGTCGAAGGGTGAATGGTATTAAGATTGGTATTTCAGGTTTTATATTCATGGTTCGACAAGCTCACCACGAACGTAAAATCTGATAATGAACAGGAATTCGGAACAGTTATTGAATAAAATAACGCAATATATTCGAACTGCTCCTATGTCTTCCTGTCAGAACATCTCAACTTCGCCTTCATCCATAGATTCCTGTAGTACGGCCTTCTCGCCTTCTTTCTCCCAGTAATCAGACATCTCGCGTATAATATTTTCCATATGATAAAGCGTGTTCACCATATTCTGTTCGGACGCCCCGGAATTTAGAGCATGTTCGAGTTTTTTACTCAACTCGATAAAATGATTAATATAGTTATCTGAAGCATCCAGAGTCTGTCTGCTGATGTCCTCAAACTGAAGGCAGCGAACAGCTTTTCCGACAGCCTGGTTTATCTGTGCCACCACAGAGGAAATATCTCCAACCTTGGCCGAGAAAAACTCATTCATTGAGGTGATATTCTTCAGCAAGTTATTTACTCGCTCCTTTGCAGTCATGGTCTCATTCATATCTCGGGAAGCCATCTTGCTAACGGTTTCACGGACACGTTCAATAACTTCTTTTGAGTCATTAATCTGATCCCGAATCTGTTCGTTAAATGCTGTAGAGCGAACAGAGAGGCTTCGCACTTCATCCGCTACCACAGCGAATCCTCGCCCCGCATCACCCGCTCGGGCCGCTTCTATGGCCGCATTGAGGGCCAGCAAATTGGTTTGTGCGGCAATAGATTTCACATCTTCCAAAAGGTTAAAAATTCCATCCATTTGTTCAACCATATCATCGATATGGTGTACTGTCGCAACACTCTGCTTGCTAACAGAAATCATTATTTCAATGAAATGCTCCATCATTTCGCTGACTTCCTCTGCAAATTGTCGAATATTTATACCGCTATCATTTTCGGTTCCCGTTTGTGAAGAATGTTCGATAATGTCATCAACCAGTTTATTCTGTTGATTTGAGAGGGTCTGAAGATTGATAAAACTTTCTCCGAGCTCCCCGATCGCTTGCTCGATAAAATCACGAACACGCTTGGTTTCATTGCTTGCATTGCCCAGTTCTTTTTCGGCTATCCTTGAAATATTGTTGAACATATTTTGGAAATCTTGATAGACATTATGATTTCCGTGTGCATTTGAGATATTAATCTCGCTTTGCGATGAAGTATTAACAGAATTATCGCTTTTAATGCCGCGCAAACAGAATACAAGAATCGTGGCTTCAATTATCCAACGTATGATCGGGTATTCGACAATGGCATATGAGTTTGCAAGTTCTGCTATCAACAGGAGGCAGATTAAAAATATAAACCAGATCTTTTTCCTGATATTCATTTTGTATATTGTCCTTAAGGTTTCGTATTATTACATTTAATCTGTGTCGACCAATATATTGATGTTCAGCGCCCTGGATGCTTCATCAACTATCTCCGAGCGCGAGTTCCAACGTAGATGTTTACCTGATATTTTTGCCTGTGTGCTAAATGCATAAAGAAGCTGAATAGCAGACGTATCAATAGATTCAATTCCGCCCGCTTCTAACTCTATGCAAGTTTGTTCAAGACTTAGAAAAGAAGACATCTGTTTATACACGTCCTCCACTGCGGAAATGGAAAAACGTGAAGGAAAACACAATACCTCCCGTTCGTGGTCAGCTTTTATTTCCGGCTGTTGCTCCTCGGGTTTTATATCCTGAGACTTCGGAATTTCATCTTCGACCCCGGAAATTCCAACATCTTCAAAAGGATCATGTCCAAGTCGGGTAGTTTTATTCGTCTTTCTTTTTATCGTAGTATTTTTAGTCATGGTAGGTTCTCTCCAGTAAAAGATCATCAACCAGCGATCGGTATTCTGTTGCTGATTTACTTTCCGGGCGATATTCAAATACGGTTTTCCCAAACCCTGGGCACTCAGCCAGGACAACGGATTCAGATATATCCGTCTTAAGAACTTTGTTTGGAAAATATTTTCTAAGTCTCTTCTTTACTTCCTGAGACAATCGTCTTCTTTTTTGGAATCGGCTTAACACCACCCACTGAATAAGTCTTTGTTCAAGTATTGTTTCAAATTTTTTAAGGGTTCTCATCAGATAGGCCAAGCCTTGAAGACCAAGATAATCACCTGTCATGGGGGTGATGATTTCCTTTGATGACAAAATTGCATTCAAGACGAGAAGGCTGGAAGAGGGTGGGCAGTCTATAAGAATAAAATCATATTTTTCAATTTGATTAATAAGCCTGTTTTTAAGCAGTAATCCGCTCGCCGCGCCGTTGCCAGAAAGTTTATCCAGATCTGAGAGGCTATGCGATGCGGGGATAATGCTAAGATTTTCTCGCGTTTGAAGCGTGACAGTATCTAAGGACGTATCGTTTAACAGACTCCTTTCCAGAAGCTTTTTATTTTCCCCCAGTATTCCAAGACTGGCCGTTAGTTGTGCCTGTGGATCAAGATCAATGGCTAACACGTTGAATCCTTTTATAGCAAGCCCGTGAGAAAGATTGGTGGTGAGAGTTGTTTTTCCAACACCGCCTTTCTGGTTCAGGACTGAGATTACTCTGGCTCGTGACATATGAGCTTTTCCTTTTCAAAGTAGTATTTATATTCCGGCTTTTTTATACTGTTCATCGTGTCTATTGTTTTTGTTTATCGGGATGGAATTTTTTTTCTTGAAAATAAATATAGACATAAATTATGTGGCACTATGGAATGGATGATTTGGCAATTTAATATTTGCAGTGAAAGATAAACAAAGACCGTTTTAGTTATATGTATTTTTGACTTGTTATATTGAAGATTAGGGATAAGACGATAAATGCTTATGAATAATTTTTCTTTTTGTTAAAGAAAAATATTTCGCGGTCGATTAGTTTTCACGAGCATGGTTGGATGGTACTGGAAGCATAATTAAAGTAATGATTTTAATAGAATGAACGGGCTACTAAGAATTTGGATTTTGTTCCTTTCAGGAGGAAGCAATGGCGAAAATACTGGCGGTTGATGATTCAGCGTCAATGAGGCAGATGGTGAGTTTCACGTTGAAAGGAAACGGGCACGATGTGACTGAAGCAGTAGACGGTGTGGACGCGCTTGGAAAAGCGAAATCCGGAAAATTCGATCTGGTCTTGTCGGATGTCAATATGCCGAATATGGATGGGATTAGCCTGGTGAAGGAATTGAGAAAACTTCCCGCATTCAAGTTTACGCCAATTTTGATGTTGACAACTGAAAGTACAGGCGGAAAAAAGCAGGAAGGAAAATCAGCAGGTGCAACAGGATGGATCGTTAAACCTTTTAATCCGGAACAATTATTGGCTTCAATAAATAAGGTACTTGGATAAGAATATGGCTATTGACATGTCCCAGTTTCTCGGAACCTTCTATGAAGAAAGTTTTGAAGGTCTTGAGGTTATGGAAACAGAACTTCTGAATCTTGACTCCGGTACGGCTGACAGTGAGATCATTAACACCATATTTCGCGCCGCTCACTCAATAAAAGGTGGGAGTGGTACGTTCGGGCTGAATGATGTCGCGAATTTTACACATGTAATGGAGACCTTGCTGGATGAGATGCGTGACGGCAGGCGCGAAGTTACACAGGAAGCTGTCAATCTTCTGCTAGGCTCTGTTGATGTTTTGAGAGATATGCTTTCTTCGCTGCGAGCAGGGGAAGATCTTGATATAGAACGTGTTGCTGATATGAAAAAAAAGCTAGACTTTCTATTAGAAGCTTCAGATGGTGTGGGCCAAACCTCTCCAGAAAAGGCTGTAGATGAGATCTGTGATACAGATGGGGATGAGTGGAAAATTATATTCAGACCTTTTCCTGCCATGTTACAGACGGGGAATGATCCTGTCCGCATATTCAAAGAGCTGGAATCATTAGGCCGCATTGAGGTCGTGTCGGATATTTCTAAATTACCTTCATTTGAGCAGCTTGTTCCGGAAGATTGCCATATTTCATGGGAGATTAATCTGAAGGGGAATGCGAGCAGGGATGAGATTGATGAGGTTTTTTCCTGGGTGGAGGGTGACTGCGAGCTAGAGATCATCGCCGCCAATTCAGGCGTCAAAGACGATGAAAAAGAAAATAAAAATGTAGCGGCTTCGTTACCTGCAAGTTCGGGAAAGCCTGAGAAACATAGGAAGTCAAAAACATCGGATTCCGGCTCCATCCGTGTTTCCATTGACAAAATAGATGATCTTATAAACATGATGGGGGAGTTGGTTATTACCCAATCAATGCTCAGTGAATTGGGGGGGGTTGAAGAATTTGCAACCAGTCATGTCGAAAAGCTCCAGGATGGATTGGTGCAGTTGGAACGTAATACACGCGAGATGCAGGAAAATATTATGCGTATCCGAATGTTACCTATCAGTTTTGTATTTCAGCGTTTCCCGCGTCTTGTTCATGATTTGAGTGAGAAACTGAATAAAAAAATTGAGTTGGTAATGTCTGGTGAACAGACCGAACTCGATAAGACTGTAATGGAAAAAATTGGTGACCCGCTTGTTCATCTCGTGCGCAACTCTATCGATCATGGTATTGAATCGCCCGAGAAAAGAAAATTATCGGGCAAAAATGAATCAGGCATGATAAAGCTTAACGCCTTTCATGAAGGTGGAAATATTGTAATTGAAATTATTGATGATGGTGCTGGCCTGGATCGCGATAAAATTAGAGCTAAGGCTGTTCAGAACAATATCATTAATGAAGATGAAGTACTGACAGATGAACGGGTTTATGAACTTATTTTCAGCCCTGGGCTTTCGACCGCAGATGAAGTTAGTGATGTCTCAGGACGTGGGGTTGGCATGGATGTGGTTCGACGAAATATACGCGATCTAGGGGGGACAGTTGAGGTTTCATCGGAAACAAACAAAGGTTCCACATTTACTATACGCTTGCCATTGACTCTGGCGATTATGGATGGTCAGTCAGTGAGTGTCGGTAGCGAAATTTATATTATCCCTCTTGTGTCTATAGTGGAGTCTGTGCAGGTCAGGCCAGATGAAATAAAAGGGGTGGCGGGAAAAGCCAGTCTATACCGCTTGCGGGATGAGTATATTCCGATAGTCAGATTGCATGATGTTTTTTCTGTAGGAACAGAATGCCAGGAACTTGAACAAGGGTTATTGGTCGTGGTTGAAGGGGAAGGAATAAAAATAGCCTTGTTTATAGATGATCTTCTTGGCCAGCAACAGGTTGTAATTAAGAGTCTGGAAACACATTACAAGAAAGTAAAAGGTGTATCGGGAGCAACCATTCTCGGTGATGGCACTGTTGCATTAATTATTGATGTGGCGGGTTTGATCAGGCTTTCGCGGACAGAGCTGGATGTCACAAAAGACGTGGTCGATGATGGTTCGGAAATAGCGGCATGAGAGGATAATTATGGATTCAACACAAACACTTTCGACCGAGCAGGTAAATATTGATGTTGGTGATATGACGGATACCGATCAATTTCTTACATTTATGCTGGCGGGTGAAGAATACGGTGTCGACATATTACGTGTGCAGGAAATTAAGGGCTGGGATGCGGCAACAACAATACCTAACACACCGGAATATTTGCGTGGCGTTATCAATCTTCGCGGAACAATAGTGCCTATTATAGATATGCGTATTCGCTTCGGGTTGGAGAAGCTTGACTATGGACCATTGACAGTCGTGATTGTATTAAAGGTCGATAATGAAGAAAAGAGCCGGGTTATCGGAATCGTTGTTGATGGGGTTTCAGATGTTTACAACGTGCCAGAAGATGAAATAAAAGATTCACCGGACTTCGGTAGCGCGGTGGACACTGAGTTCGTCAGGGGCCTGGCGACGATCGACAAGAAGATGGTGATTGTCCTGGATATTGATCAGATGTTCAATTCAGGTGATCTTGAAATAATGGATTCATGCGTTGATGAATAGAACTAATGGAACGAATATTTACCAGGGGGTATCACAATGAAAATTAACCAGCCGGTTACTGCTCATGAAATTATTATGGATGATGGACAGACCATCGTTTCAAAAACTGATCTTAAAGGCAGTCTTATCTATATCAATCAGTATTTTCTGGATATTAGCGGTTTTACCGAACAGGAACTTATTGGCAAAAATCATAATATAGTTCGTCACCCGGATATGCCGTCGGCGGCATTCCAGGATCTTTGGAAGCATATGAAGTCGGGCAGACCCTGGATAGGGATGGTCAAAAATCGTTGTAAAAATGGTGATTACTATTGGGTGGAAGCGCACGTAACGCCAATACGAAAGGATGGAAATATAGTTGAATATATGTCGGTACGCACAAAGCCGAACCGTAATCAGATTGAAGAGGCAGAGAAACTATACCGTGATATTAATGCTGGAAAGGCATCTCTGACTCCTCATGGAAAGATGTTCAGAATGGCTTCGGCGATATCGTCTATTAGATTGAAACAGAAATTTACTCTTCTTATGTTTGTCATTGCACTAATATTCACGCTTCTGGGATTCTCTCTTTACGATAATATAGATCCGGCAAGAGGTTCTCTTATACTTTTAGCCAGTGAACTGGGTGTTGCATTTTTGGTGCTATTTGTATCTCTCTATATCATCTTGAACAAAACCATCCTTAAGCCACTTCGTGACGTCAATCATTATTTCCGAAGAATCACGGGGGGGGTCTTTACTGACCATATAGAAATTCACCGTGGAGATGAAATTGGTGATGTTCTGCGTGACATGAAGTCCATGCAGATAAAGGTGGGTTTTGATATTAATGATGCGCGTGTGCAAGCTGCTATAACTCAGCGTATCAAGGTCGCACTCGATAATGTTTCCACCAATGTCATGGTGGCGGACAATGGGGGTAATATAATCTACGTTAACAAATCGGTTATCGAAATGATGCAGGATGCGGAAGAGGATCTTCGCAGAGATCTTCCTGATTTTACTGCCCAAAAATTACTAAATAGTAATATTGACGGTTTCCACAAACGTCCGGAACACCAGCGTGAAATGCTTGCCCGCCTGAGCCAGACATACAGCACCCAGGTCACCGTTGGTGGACATACATTTGAACTTGTCGCCAATCCAGTCGTTGATGATTCGGGAGAACGCCTGGGAACGTCGGTTGAATGGCAGGATCTGACTCAGCAACTGAATGCTGAACAGCAAGTTGAAACCCTGATAAGCGAAGCTATTGACGGCAAGCTTGACACCCGTCTTGAGACAGCTTCTTTCGATGGATTTATGAAGACTCTAAGTGATGGGATTAATCAATTAATGGACGCTGTGGTGGTACCGCTAAAGGAGATCAAACGCGTGATTGGAAATATGGCTGAAGGCGATCTCAGCCAGACGATGGAAGGTGATTTCCGGGGCGAGTTCGCGGAATTGCGCGATGCGATTAATACATCAATGAGCAACCTGATGAATATGGTGCAGCAGATCCATGGTGCGACTACCAGCATTTCAACAGGCGCCAGTGAAATTGCTAAAGGCAACATGGACCTGAGCCAGCGAACGGAAGAGCAGGCTTCTTCACTGGAAGAAACGGCCTCCAGCATGGAAGAGATGACCTCAACAGTGAAGCAAAATGCGGACAATGCCCGCCAGGCGAATCAGCTTGCCGTAGCAGGGCGGGAGCAGGCGGAACATGGTGGTAAAGTGGTGGGCAAGGCTGTATCCGCCATGCTTGAGATCAATACCAGCAGCAAGAAAATAGCTGCTATCATCAGTGTGATCGATGAGATTGCCTTTCAGACCAACCTTCTGGCTTTGAACGCGGCCGTAGAAGCGGCGCGTGCCGGGGAACAGGGGCGGGGCTTTGCCGTGGTTGCGGGTGAAGTTCGTAACCTTGCGCAACGAAGCGCGGGTGCCGCAAAGGAAATCAAGGGCTTGATCGAAGACAGTGTTTCCAGGGTTGAGGAAGGAAGCGAGTTGGTTGATCAATCCGGTAAAGCGCTGGAAGAAATTGTTACCGCAGTTAAGAAAGTCAGCGACATTATTGCCGAAATCGCTGCGGCCAGTCAGGAACAATCCACCGGCATTGAGCAAGTGAACTCTGCCATTTCCCAGATGGATGAAGTCACCCAGCAGAATGCGGCGCTGGTGGAAGAAGCGGCTGCCGCCAGTCAATCCCTTAATGAACAGGGGCAGCGCCTGACCAGCCTGATTGGATTTTTCAATACTGGAAATGAACAGGCCATTGAAGCGGCTTCCAGGCCGCAGACTATCAAGCGACGTTCAGTAGAGCGGTCTTTCCAGGCACCATCAAACAAGAGGCCACAACCTGTTGCTGCTTCGGAGCATAATGCGGTAGTTCCTCTTGCGCATGCCAGCGGTGATGATAGCGAGTGGGAAGAGTTTTGAACGCTTATCACTCGTCAGTTAACGATAACTCAGGGAAAAATATCTCATGATGAAACAACTCAATGATTTGAGAATTGCTTACAAGTTGATGCTGATGTTGAGCATCCCCCTGGTGGGGTTGCTGTTTTTTTCAGTCTCGGAAATCAGTGACAAGTGGGAGGATCTGGGTAAGGCGCAAGCGGTACAGGAAATGGTGGAGCTGTCAGAACACCTGGACACCGTGGCCTCTAACTTTGCTATGGAGCGAGGCTTGTCGGCGGGCTTTCTGGGGAGCAGGGGAAAACGTTTTGGTCCTGAACTACGTGAGCAGCGAGCCAAGGCAAATGCTGATGTCAAGGCGCTGCGGGGGTGGCTGAAGGATGGGCTGGTGGATCTTGATATCACCAATATGCAGGCGGAACTTGATAAATTGATGAGTATGATAGATGAGCGTGGTGCTATCCGTAGCTCGGTTGACCGTCTGGATCGAAATAATGGTGCCTTTGTTTATTACTCGGGTTTAAATGCACAGGCTTTGAAACTGGTGCAGAAACTGGGCTTAGGAATCGATCATGCGGCGATCGCGCGTCACGCACGCGCCTATGCTGATTTGCTCTGGATGAAGGAGCGTGCGGGTCAGGAGCGTGGAGCCTTAAATGGCGTATTCGCCGCCGGGCGAGTCGATATCAGCAAAGCCAATGCCATTAGCAGCTATCTAAGCGACCAGGCCGCGCTGCTTCATGATTTTATGCTGACGGCTAAGAAATCGTTGAAAGAGTTTTATACAGCTCAGCTCTCAGGTGAGGCCAGCGACCAGGTTGAGGCAATGCGCAAGGTTTTTCTAAACAGAGATGCCATAGAAGGTGGACTTTCCAGTATCAGCGCCAGTGACTGGTTTAAGCAGAGTACGGCCCGCATCAAATTAATCAAAGGGGTAGCGAATAAGTCTGCGGCTGACCTGATGGATGAGGCCGATCAGTTGGAGACTACGGCCAGTATGACGCTTACGATCTACGGCATCCTGACATTGGTTTTTGTGGTTTTCGCGGCATTTCTGGCCTTTTTTGTGGGCACGCGGCTTAGTGGGGGCATTGCCGACATTGTGGCGACCCTGCACAAGGTCGAGGAAGAAGGTGACTTCGGGTCGCGCGCCTCCGTCGCCGGCAGGGATGAACTTGGCGCCATGGCGGGGGCTCTCAATCGGCACATGCAGGCTCTGCAACAGGCCATCGGTGGCGTAGGTGAGGTTATGACAGCCGCTGCCAGTGGTGATTTCAAGCAGCGTGTTGAGGTAGAGCTCAAGGGCGATCTTGAGCAGCTCAAGGCGGGCGTGAATACCAGTATGGATGCTGTGCATACTGCACTGAGTGAAGTTAACGGTGTTATGGGAGCGGTAGCCAGTGGTGATTTTGCTCGGCGCGTTGAAGGCGACTTCCGGGGTGAATTCGCCAGTTTCCGGGACAATGTAAATGCGGCGGTGGGCAGTCTTGAGCGTATGACTGAGGCGCTGTCCGGTGTCATGCAGGCGATTGTCGCGGGTGATTTCAAGCACCGGATGGCCGAGGATATTGAAGGGAGTATCCGGAAGGACGTCGACCGTGCGATGGACGCGATGGAGACCGTTATCGGTGAGATCAGTCAGGTTATGACGGCGATGGCAGACGGTGAGCTTAATCAACAGTTGGCAGGTGATTATCCCGGACAGCTTACTTTACTCAAGGATTCGATTAACAATTCACTGGTCAATCAGCGGCGTGTCGTGACCGAGGTGCGTCAGTCAGTCCAGCAGATTTCGACAGGTGCGGGTGAAATTGCCAAGGGCAACATGGATCTGAGCCAGCGAACGGAAGAGCAGGCTTCTTCACTGGAAGAAACGGCCTCCAGCATGGAAGAGATGACCTCAACAGTGAAGCAAAATGCGGACAATGCCCGCCAGGCGAATCAGCTTGCCGTAGCAGGGCGGGAGCAGGCGGAACATGGTGGTAAAGTGGTGGGCAAGGCTGTATCCGCCATGCTTGAGATCAATACCAGCAGCAAGAAAATAGCTGCTATCATCAGTGTGATCGATGAGATTGCCTTTCAGACCAACCTTCTGGCTTTGAACGCGGCCGTAGAAGCGGCGCGTGCCGGGGAACAGGGGCGGGGCTTTGCCGTGGTTGCGGGTGAAGTTCGTAACCTTGCGCAACGAAGCGCGGGTGCCGCAAAGGAAATCAAGGGCTTGATCGAAGACAGTGTTTCCAGGGTTGAGGAAGGAAGCGAGTTGGTTGATCAATCCGGTAAAGCGCTGGAAGAAATTGTTACCGCAGTTAAGAAAGTCAGCGACATTATTGCCGAAATCGCTGCGGCCAGTCAGGAACAATCCACCGGCATTGAGCAAGTGAACTCTGCCATTTCCCAGATGGATGAAGTCACCCAGCAGAATGCGGCGCTGGTGGAAGAAGCGGCTGCCGCCAGCCAATCCCTTGATGAACAGGGGCAACGCTTGACCAGTCTGATTGGATTCTTCAAGACCGGGGGTGAACAGGCAATTGAAGCGGCTTCCGGGTCAGAGATTGCCGATCGGTCTTTCCAGACATCAGCAAACAAGAATTCAGGAACCATTGCCACTGCAAAGACGGGGAGTGTGGCCCCGGTTGAGCGCGCTGCCAGTGATGACAGTGAGTGGGAAAAATTCTGAACAGGCTTATGGCAGACTGAATTGATCGTTCCGAATACCCGTCCAGTTTAGCGATTACCGTTCGTCCTGAGCTTGTCGAAGGAAGCTTGTCGAAGGAAGCTTGTCGAA
>CAZQVV010000062.1:0-13958 GCA_964596835.1 uncultured Thiohalophilus sp.
ACAAGCTTCCTTCGACAAGCTTCCTTCGACAAGCTCAGGACGAACGGCAACTCCTGGATCGGCGCAGCCTGCCAGGCCGGGCATTTTCTAGAGGTGCCTTAGAGAGTTTACCCTGGAGAATAATGAAGGAAAGAGGAACTTCCTGGACTACTGATGTTACTGCACGATTCTGATATGGGGGTTGCAAGGCAAGCAGGCAACATAGTCAAATTTTCCAGGTTCTTATTGGACGGATCCCTTCATTTTAAGACGGCGGATATCTTGATAATTAATGTGTTGTGGGTGAACTCACTCTTCTCGATAAATGATGCCGGGATTGATAAGCAGCTCATTTCCATTCAGTTGGTTCAAAGGGCAGCCTTCAGTATCACACTCGGCAAGCCTGTCATACACATATCGATGCCCATCGCTTTCAATAGATTCATAAATAGGCTTTCCAAGATGTGAGCCAATTGGGCGGCCGTATGCAGTATTTTCCATGGTTGTCTCCTGATTTATGGATAACCGGAATTAGTTAAGACAGATTTTTTGTCTTCTATCGCTATCGGCGCGTAAAATGGGGACTTTAGGGAATTTAAGGCCTGCCGGAAAAACTGTGAGCAGACATGCATTTTTAGTAAAATGCTGCCAGAATCAGGCGGGTGCGGTGCGGTTTTTGCTTAACAACCGAAGCCTGAGTCAGGTATTATATTGACTCTTGAAATGCGGCCTACCGAAATACGTTTTGGTAAAGAAATAGTCATTATTTCAATGTATTATGGAGTACTATGAATAAATTAATCCCGCTTTTATCCCTCGCATTGCTGTTGCCTGCCTGCGCGACCATTCCGGCTGACAGCAGTCTGTTCAAGGTCAAATATACTGCGCTCATAAAAAAAACCAATACGAAAGCTGAGGTAATTGATATTAACCAGTTCAAGGAACTGGAAAATCTGGCCTCAACAGACAAGCAACGAATGCAGGCGGATCTGGCGCTGGCCTATGCCTACTATAAAAATCGTCAATTCGATACCTGTGTCAAACAGATCGAAGAATTTTCCCGTAAGCATCCGTCCTACCCGCATCTGGATTACGTGCTCTACCTGCGTGCCCTGGCGACCAAGGCTGCCGGTAAACAACAGTTTATGAAGGCCGTCAGTCATGTTTCAGCGAATACCCCTTATCCGGAAAAGTTACGCCTGGCTTATACGTACTTCGTCGATCTCATTACACGCTATCCTAAAAGTGAGTATTCTGCCCGGGCGCTGAATTTAATGAAGAATATTCGCACCAATCTTGCCGCCTATGAAATGTTTGTCGCCCGCTATGAGCTGGTGGAAGGGCAGAATAAAGAAGTCATTCGACGCACCGAATATATACTGGAATTCTACAAAGGCACGCCGGTCATGAATGAAGCCTATGAATTGCAGGCCAAAGCCTACCGGGCATTGGGCCAGGACAAGAAAGCGAAAGAAGTTGAACGCCAGCGAAAACAGGCTGAGCAATCATCTACCAGTAGCTGAAGGTATTGTAAATAACGCAGAGGCGCGACCGGAGCGCCTCCGCGTTCTCTGCGTTTAACTACCGGAGTCCGAGCTGAAGCTGTCCCTGACGCTCGATATGAACCTTGCCGGTGGCATCCGCGCGCCCCAGCATTTGCAGCAAGGCGCGAATATCCTTGCGGCTTGAATCCCGGTTCATCAGTGTCAGTTTGACGTTGTAGCGACCGTTAGCGCTGAGCTTGACGGTGCCATCGATCCCGAGGGCGCTTTTTTCATTATTAATATGCAGAGTGCTTCCGTCACCGGCGACTTTGGCGAGAAGCTGAACATCCCCCAGCTTGACCGCCTGCAGCATGCTGATACTGGCGTTGCGCCAGTGTATTTCTCCTTCCAGCTGTAATTTTTGCTTACTCTGAAACAAAAGTTTCTGAATCTTGAGACTGATTTCCCCGCCCAGGGTTGCGGGCAAGGTATAGGGATTAAGTGATTCAGCCGGTATGCGGGCGCTGAGATCCGTTGCCTGCAGGTTGCCATCGATATTGAACACAATACGGGATTGTAGTTTTCCCAGTGGACCATGAATTTTGACGTCCAGATCAATATGTCCGAGGAACAAAGGCAGCAGGTTCAAATCCCAGTCAAGCTCCCCCAGTGGTAACCGGTTGATCTTCAAGTTGTCTATTTGTCCTGACCACAGGCTTCCCTCAATGTGGCTAATTTGTAGCCAAGCCTTATTTTGCGGGGGCACAAGCCGCCATACCTGCTGTGCCGGTATGCCGACCAGCAGAAACAGGAGGTAGCCGAGCAAACCATAAAATGCTAGGAAGAGGGTTGTTCTGGACGGCGGCTTGATCATAGCGTCGGGGTTGGGATCATGGTGCCAGCAGCAGAACACGGCCATCGACAATGCCGGGGCTATCGCCGCGCTCCAGTGAGATTTCACTGATCTGGATGGCGTAACGATGACTGAGCAGATCCAGCCAGCTGATCAGTTGATCAAAGGACACCTTTTCCATCCATACCCGCACTTCTCTCTGGCCTTCCGGCTGCACTTTTTGCAGGTTGCCATTAATGTTTTTCTGTTTAGCACTGCGCTCGATGAGCCCCAGCAGCGATGCGCTGTCTGCTATTACGGGTTGTTTACCTGCACCACCGCTACGAAGCTGGCGCACTTCAGCCGCCTGTTGGCGGATTTTAACCAGTGCCTGGGTCTGTGCTTTAAGACGCAGATCGCCCTCTTCGATACCAGCTTTCATCGGTTTCCAGAAAGCGAAATAAAACAGCGTGATCAATAGCACGACACTCATAAGAATGAGTAACTGTTTCTCCCGCAAAGCAAGTTGTTGCCAGTATTCCTTCATTTTGTCTCTCTGCGGGTATCATTTTTCATGAATAAGCATCCGTCCCTGAACCTTGTTGTCGGAGGAATTGGCCGATTTAAGTTCTACCTTCCAGGGGGTACGGGTAGACAGAGTTTGCTTGAAACTTTCCAGTGTCTGCAAGTCCGGCAATTCTATCAGTAGTTCCATCTTCCCCTTTTGATAGTGCAGGCTCTGGATCTTCAGGCCCTTCATACTTTTCGCCAGCGGACCGATAACAGAAAGCATTTTAGCGAAAGAAAGTCCCTGCTTGTTGCTGCCGCGCAGACGGGACAAATGATGGCGCATCTGCGCCTGCGGATTAACCACGCGTTTGATTTCAGGAAAAGCCTGCTGGAAAGTAGTAATAATGTCTCGTTTCAACGCTTTGTTTTTCGTCTGCAAAGAATAGTACTGGATGATATTTGTAGCCAGCCCGATTACCAGCAACACCCCAAGCAGGGCTGCGCTGGAATACCAGGGACGCAGATATTGTCCGATACGGCTGTGAGGCGCATAACGGCTTTGCAACAGATTGAAATCGGGGGTTTCGTTTTTCAGGCTAAGCAGAGACAGCGCATCTTCAATCTGGGGTTCATCGATCCACTCCAGTTCACTCAGGCCGGAGACCGCGACTTCCAGCGCGGATTCGTCAATACTCTCACAGTGGAACAGCCTGATTTTTGCCGGTGCGCTGTCTTCCTGCTCGGCAGCTTTCTGAATAAAGGTAATCAAGTTCAGTCTGGAACAGACAAAGCCCTGTTCCTGATCGGTGCGCACCAGCACCTGATCCGGATTATGTTCGGAAAATACGGTCCAACTACTCTTTTCAAAAGGCAGCAGCAGGGTATCAGGCAGCAAGCGCAGGACGCGGATACCCGCAGTTTCGAGTAAATCCAGCCAGTAGCGCATTTTTTTATGGGCGACCACGGCAGTATTGTACAGTCCGGGTTCTATTCGTGAACCCAGTACACAGTGCAGGCTGTCAACATCATCAATCAGATCATCTTCCAGCACATAGGGCAGGGCCTTGATCAACTGCTTGCGGCGATTGTCGGGCAGACGAACCTGGGTCAGCAGCACGTCCTCACCGGGAACATAAACAATAACGGCTCCGGCGAGCAGATCTTCGGCGGCATGAGCAAGACTGCCCAGTTTCAGATCAGAGACGATATGTCCATCGTCGATACGAATCCAGCAGGCCTGGAGCGTGTCCTGATCAGGCAAGGACAGCAATCGTAGATGTATCTGAGCCGCCATTAGGTTACGCCTCCCGAACGCATGAGTGTTTTTACCTGGCCCTTATCGTTACGTTCGAGCAGACAGGTACGGCGCTGTATCAGTGTGCCAATGCCAGTTTCGGCATGCAGCATGAAAAAACTACTGCTGACCGTGAGGCCGCCAGCCTGTATTTTTTTTCCGGCAAAGGCTTTCTCAGCCAGAAAATCTCCTACTTTTTTGTAGGGTTTGTTTTTTCGTTTTTCCACCAGTGCCTGGATGTCGGTGACAGACAGATTATCCGCCAGACTCATCAGGACTTCGACAGTGGCCGTATTGACATTGATAGCCGTGATTTGTGGCAGGGCGGTGATAAAAGGGTTTAATTTATTAAACTGTTTTTGTGTCATGCCTTTGAGAAGCATGAGTTCACTGCTGCTTTGCAGCAAACGGTTAGCGGCCCGGTAGGGAGGGGTCAACCCAAGATAATAGACGTCTTCGGCGCCTTCGGGAAAGCGAGCTTCCTGATCGGTATCGATCCAGTCCATGAGGACATTGATTAACGCGGGATCTATTTTCAGCTCCGCCAGCAAGCGCCCCAGGCGCGCCCGCGCCCGTTTGCCCGCTGTCTTAGTCTGCTGCAGGTTGTTAAGATTGAAACGCCCCTGCAAGTCCTCGATGTGGCCACTGACATAGCCGCCTTCAATCGGCAGGGGCGGCAGGCGGGTAGCCCAGGCCTCGGTGTTGTCATCGATTTTATTATCTTTACGATCTTTTGACAGAATTTGCTTCGACCAGAGTTCGACGCCATACAGGTATTGTGCCGCCTGACCAATAAAAAGTGTGTTTTCCGTACGCCGAATATCGATATGCTGACGGCTGGACATGGCGACGGCGGCGGTGGTGGCAAGGGCCACCACCAGCATCACGGTTATCAGGGCGATTCCATGAGTATTTCCACCCGTCATGATGAGGCGTTCTCCGGAAGTTGCAGTAACCGGGTGATAATGCCCCAGTCACTGAGTTTGAGGCTGAATTCCACCGCGCGTGGCAACAGGGAGGTGCTTGCGGTGGCGATGCCTTTTTTCCGGGCGCTGCTGCTGGGTAGTATGTCATTTCCATTAGTAACGGGAGGCCACTGCGTGTGCCACTGGCCCTTTTCATCCATGAAGCGGAAGCCGATGGATTCAACCTTGTCGCACAGGCGCGCCTTATAGGGGTGGCTGTCCTGAGCCCGATCCAACACCTGCCAACTGTCGCGGTAAAGTACATGGTTCCTGAGATGGTAGGCGACACGTTGCAGGTGGCTACGCTTGACGCCAAGTGGATTGCTGTAACCTGTGTGGGTAAACTCAATGACCGGGGCGTCGAGGCCCACGTTCAGAGCCGAAGCAGACAGCGCTGGTTGGTAATCACCGTATTGATCACGGATCCCTCGGTTCACAATTTGGTCCAGGTCACGGCTGATAAAGAGTACGCTTTTCTGGATTTCACTGAGACGATTCATGTTCTGTTCGAGGATGCGGCGGGTGTCGAGCACCGTATCCAGCCCGGAATAGGCCATGATCGCGAGCAGGGCAAAAATTGACATGGCCACCAGTAATTCAAGCAAGGTGAAGCCTTTGTGACGGCTATCTGCCCGCATGCTCATAAGGGCTGTCCGACGAAGGAAACCAGTGAAACCAGCGATTTTTTGAAATTACCCCCACTGAGAATGACATCGATGCGCAGGCGGCGCAGGTGGCGATCATCGGTGGTCGATACCTTGACCCGCCAACGCCAGTCCTGAAGCGCATAGGTGATATCCCCTTCACGGCTGCCGATAGGGGGGAATTTTTTTGCCAATCGATACTCCACTGCTTTGTTCTGTGCTATCCATTGGGCGAAGGTCTTTTCTTTAAGATAGGTGGCATTGTTGGCATAGCTGCCGCTGGCCTTGATTAACGCGCCGAGGGTAATGGCGAGGATAGCCAGCGCGACCATTACTTCGAGCAGGGTAAAGCCCGCGTTGAATGACAGCCTGTTCATCACGGCTGCTCTTCCTTTTCGCTCGTGCCGCCATAGGCCTGCAAGCCTTTAATCTTAAGTTTGCCCATTAGATTGCCGATCAGGTGATAATGTACGTCGCTGTCGGGGAGACTGACGTCCAGTTCAAACGCGGTCATTTCACCGCTTGAATACATCAGCACCTTGCCGCCGTCTTTGTCTGTCAGGGATACGCTAAGTCCATCCTGCACCAGTTTTATTTTATAGTCCTCGTCAAGTTTTCGAGGTCGAAAGAAAGCCGGGTCAGTGATGTTTATCCAGATTTTGCCCTTGTTCTCATAACGCTGTATGGCATAACCGTGGGGTGAAAATTTTATCGCCAGGGTCTGCTGGTTGGTAATGGCTTCTTCATGAACCAGGCGCATGATTTGCAACAGACGGCGCATATCCTCTTCCAGTTTTCCCGACTGTGTATTGCCAATCGAGATCATGGCAACCGTCACGATGATGCCCACCAGAATAATCACCACCAGGATTTCGATCAGGGTAAAGCCTTTTTGCAGGCGTAAAGGCATTAACGAACGCCACCTGCGGCTCATGCTCCTACTTACCCAGAGTCCAGTTGCCGATATCATCGTCACTGGGAGTTTGATCCGGACCCAGTGAATAAATATCGATAGGACCGTGTTCGCCAGGATTAAGGTACTGGTATGGATTCTCCCATGGATCCCGGGGGACTCTTTTTATATAACCTTTTTCACGGTAGTGCTTGGGAATGGGGGGGCTGGTGGGCTTGGTCGCCAGCGCCTCAATGCCCTGATCCGTGGTGGGATAGGTATAGTTATCCAGCCGGTAGAGATCAAACGCGGTACTGAGCGCACGAATATCCTGCTTGGTTTTGGCGATACGCGCTTCAGCCGGACGGCTCATGATATTCGGCACCACCACGGCGGCAAGAATGCCGAGGATGACGATCACCACCATAATTTCAATCAGGGTGAAACCCGACTGGCCACCGGGCCTGGGCGGCTGAGGTTTTGCGCGAAAGTGGACGTGGTTCACCTGTTTTTCTCCTGTAAAAGATGCACGAAGGTTATTCTAATGAACCAACTGGTTCATTTCAAAAATGGGTAACAGTATGGCCAGCACGATAATCAGCACAACACCGCCCATCGCGACAATAATCAGGGGTTCCAGCAGGCCGAAGAGGGTAGCGATAATCGAATGCAGTTCCCGCTCCTGACTGATGGCGGCATGTTCCAGCATTTTTTCCAGTTCGCCACTGGCCTCACCGCCGCTGATAAGCTGGATCAGTAGCGGTGGGAAGTAGCCGCTTTGTTCCAGCGCCTGGGCCAGGCTGGTGCCTTCCCGGACCCGTACCGTCGCCTGTTCCACGGACTGGCGCATGGGAATATTTGTCAGCACCTGGGCAGATATATGCATGGCATCGAGCAGCGGCACGCTACTGGCGCTGAGAATACTGAGTGTACGCGCCATGCGCGCAGTATTCATCCCCTGCACCAGGGTGCCTACCACCGGGATATGCAGCACCAGTCGATGCATGCGCAGGCGAAACGGCTCCTTTTTCATTAACCAGCGAAACAGGAACATCAGAAAAACAATGGAGGCGATCAGATAGGGATAATTGGCGCGCAAAAAATCGCTGCTGGCGATCAGGGCGCGGGTCAGCCAGGGTAGAGCCTGGCCGTTATTTTGAAACACCTGTACCACTTGAGGAACGACAAAGGCGAGCAGGGCGCTGACCACCGCGATAGCCATGACCGTTAGAATAACAGGGTACAGTAGCGCCATTTGCACTTTCTGGCGCATCTGCTGGCGGGTTTCAGTATATTCCGCCAGACGTTCCAGGATCAGATCCAGATGCCCGGAGTGCTCACCGGCGCGCACCGTGGCAACATAAAGGCTGTCGAAAACATTGGGAAAACTGGCGAAGGCATCCGCCAGGGTATGGCCTTCCAGCACTTGGGCGCGAAGAGCCATGATCAGGCTTTTCATGCGCGGTTTGTCGGTCTGACGGCCTACGGTCGCCAGGGCATCGGCCAGTGGGGTGCCGGTACGCGACAGCGTCGCCAGTTGCCGCGTCATCAGCGCCAGCGCCATGATGCTGACGCCGCTCCCCAACGTGTTTTTTCCTTTCTGCTGCCGGTCCCGCTTTGCCGCTTCTTCCACTTTTAATGGAATGAGATTCTGCTCGCGCAATTGCTGGCGGATCTGGCGCGAGCTATCGCCTTCCATGATGCCTTTTTTCTCAGCCCCTTTAGCATTCAAGGCTGTGTATTCATACGCGCCCATGATTGACTACTTTTCCTGAGTGACGCGCAGCACTTCTTCCATACTGGTTTCACCCAGCAGGATACGGCGCAAACCATCAGTAAAGATGCCGGGACGGCTCAGGCGTATATGCGCCTCCATTTCCTGCTCACCAGCGCCGTCATGAATCATACTGCGCAACGTGTTGTCGACCATGATCAGTTCATAAATGCCGGCGCGGCCGCGGTAGCCCAGTTGGTTACAGTGTTCACAGCCTTGGGCGCGGTAGAGTTCGGGTGGAATATCCGGGTTAAAGCCCAGCGATTCGCATTCCGCTTCGCTGGCAGTATAGGCAATTTTGCAGTGCTCGCAAAGACTGCGCACCAGTCGCTGGGCAAGTATCCCTTCAAGGCTGGAGGAGAGCAGAAAAGGTTCGACACCCATGTCGCGCAAACGGGTGATGGAGCCGATGGCGGTATTGGTATGCAGGGTGGAAAACACCATGTGACCGGTGAGACTGGCCTGTACTGCAATTTCGACGGTTTCCAGATCGCGGATTTCACCCACCATCACCACATCGGGATCTTGACGTAGAATGGCGCGCAGACCGCGGGCGAAGGTCAGGTTCACCTTGGGGTTGACCTGGGTCTGGCCAATACCATCGAGGTAGTACTCAATCGGTTCCTCAACGGTCATGATGTTGCGACTCTTGTTGTTGAGCCGGTTGAGAATGGCGTAGAGCGTGGTGGTCTTGCCGGAACCGGTCGGACCGGTGACCAGAAGAATGCCATGAGGGCGGTGAATAATTTCATCCAGTAACTGGTGGGACGCTTCATCCAGGCCCAGGTGACCCAGATCGAGTCGCTCGGCCTGTTTATCCAGAATACGCATCACGACGCGCTCACCCTGACCCGAGGGCAGCGTGGAGACACGCACATCGACCGAGCGCCCGGCGATACGCAGGGAAATTCGGCCATCCTGCGGCAGGCGTTTTTCGGCAATATCCAGTTTCGCCATCACCTTGATACGCGAAACGATGAGCGGCGCCAGTACCCGCTTGGGTTGCAGCACCTCACGCAGGACGCCATCCACACGAAAACGTACCACCAGACGCGACTCAAAGGGTTCAACGTGGATGTCGGACGCGCCTTCCTTGATGGCCTGGGTCAGTAGGGCATTGATCAGGCGAATGATCGGTGCTTCGTCCTCGTTTTCGATCAGATCTTCCGGCTCGGCCAAAGCCTGGGCGATGCTATCCAGATCCAGTTCATCACCCAGGCCTTCTACGGACTCCATGGTCTGGTTGGATTGATCTTCATAGGACTGCTGCAGGCAGGTATCAAACTCACTATCATCGACCTGACGTAGCGCCATCGGCCGGGTGTAATGACGTTGCAGCTCAATCAGCGCGTGATGATCGAGCGAACTGCGATAGACGACATCCAGCCCGGCATCTGTGATTCCGATCACCAGCAGGCCATGCCGCTTGGCAAAGGAAAAGGGAACGGCATCGGTGACTTTTTCAGGCGCCAGCGGTGTCAGGAGTGATTCGTCCGCCACGGTTTATCGCGCTCCGGGCGGCTGCATAACATTGGGATCCAGCACACTGTCAACCGGTACATAGCGTGGCGGTAGGGGGTGGACAGTATCTCTTGCAGGCATTAGGGGTATTTCTTTGTTGCTCAGCAGGCTCAGGCCCTTGCGGCTAAGCTGCATTTGCCGGCTGCGAATGTAGTTATATTTTTCATTGGTGTAGTAATCGAGCGTTTCACTGTCTTTCAGAATAGTCGGGTGTATAAAAACCATCAGGTTGGTTTTCGTTTTTTCCTGTTTCTTGTACCGGAACAACCAGCCCAGGATGGGAATGTCCCCCAGTCCAGGCACTTTCTGCTCGGTATCACGCAGAGAATCTTCAATCAGACCGCCCAGCACCACCATTTGATCATCGTTGACCGTAACGGTAGTTTTGATAGAGCGTTTGTTGGTGATCAGATCGGCGCTGCCCTGGACGCTGGCGGCGAGACTGGAGACTTCCTGGGTGATTTTCAGTTTGATCGTATTACCTTCATTGATTTGTGGTTTGATTTTCAATGTCAGGCCCACATCCTGACGTTTGATAGTCTGGAAGGGGTTGCCCGGTGTAGAAGTGCCGGTGCCGGTGCTGGTGTAGGAACCGGTCAGAAAGGGAATATTTTTTCCGACCACGATTTCGGCCTCCTGGTTATCCATGGTGACCAGGGTCGGTGTAGACAGAATATTGGTGGAGGCATCCCCGGCCAGCGCGCGGATCAGCATACCCATGTTCAGTTTGCCATTGTTATAGCTGCCGACACCGAGCGTCAGGCCATCAATGGAAGGGGGGGATGCCAGTGACGCGCCCGCCAGTGACAGCAGACTGGGGCCGACACTGAAATTCATCAGACCGATAGGTCCGGCGCGGTTGCCGCCTGAGGTACCATCGGCGGCCCATTGCACGCCGAACTCAGAGGCTTTACTGTAGGAAAGTTCGGCAATGACGGATTCCACCATCACCTGGGCGCGTTTGATGTCCAGCTTACGGATAACATTCCGTAGTGAGCGATATACGCTGGGGGGGGCGCTGATGACCAGCGCGTTGCTGCCTTCATCAGCCTGGATGGAGACATTAGCCTGACGCTGCGTCGAGGCAACCCGTTTACCTTTGCCGCGGAGACGGCCCATGGATCGGCTGACCCCGGTTAGAACCGAGACAAGATCCTTGGCCATGGCGTAACGCAGATAGATAACATGGGAATCGCCGCCGATACCCACGGGAACATCCATGTGGGAAATGATGGCACGCAGCCGCAGCCGCGCGCTGGGTGCGCCGCTAAGTAGAATACTGTTGGTACGATCATCCGCGACAACGGTAATATTATGTTTGTTTTTAAGGTTGGGTCGGTTCAGCTTATCGATCACCCGCACCACATCGGAGGCCGTGGCATACTTAAGACTGATGATCTCGATTCCCTTATGCACGGGCAGATCAATGCGCTTGATGATCAGCGCGAGACGGGAAATATTGGCGGCGCTGTCCGAGATAATAATAACATTGGAAGCAGGATAGGCGGCCAGGTGACCACGCTGTGGCACCAGCGGGCGCAGAATCGGCACCAGTTGCGCAGCGTCGACATTCTTTATCTTGATGACCTCAGTGACAATGCCGTCACCATCACTAAAGCGAGCATGGGTGACCGTGGGGATACTGTCCTGCTTGGCGTTGACCTCAGGCACAATCTTGGTGACCCACTTACCGGGGATCGCGGCATAGCCATGTACCTTGAGTATGGAAAGGAAAACCTTGTAAACCTCATCCTTGCTCAGGGACTCATGGGTAATCACGGTGACCTTGCCCTTAACCCGGGGATCAACGATAAAATTTTTGTCCGTCAGCTTGGCAACGGCGTTGATCACGGCATTGATGTCGGTATCGGCAAAGTTCAGCGTGATCCGATCTTCTGCATAGGCACGGTGGGTGAGCACCAATATCAGGCAGGCAAATGATAACAACCGTCCTGTATTTCTTGATAATCTTTTCAGGCAATACTTCATTTGTAAAAAACTGCTCTCTGCTAGAGTAAGGGGTGTCAATACGTAGATTAATCGAACTGGATCGTAATATCTTTAGTTTGCCCATTGCGGCGCAGGGTGAGGTTGATCTCATTCATGCTACCGATAGTGCCCATCATATCCATCAATGCAGCGGTATTGGTAACCGAGGTACCATTGATGGAGGTAATTATATCTTGGGGTTGTATGCCAAGATCTTTCATTAACCTGCGATCATTATGCATAAATCGATAACCTTCAATCCGGCCGTTTTTCATGACCGGTGAAATGCGGATCTGTTTCCAGAGTGCCTGGGGATCCTTCCGGTAAGTTTCCTTCAGTTGATCAATGCGTGCTGAATGACGCAGTTCACCTGCGTTAGGCAGGGAGGGGGTGCTGCGGATCCTGATATTGGCCTGTTTTCGAATCAGGCGCAGGGTCTCAAACTTGCCGTTACGAGAAAGAATCACCCGATCCGCATAGATTTCATGCAGTAGCACGCCATTCGGCAGGCTGTCACCCGGGCGGTAGGTTTTATCTTTTCCCTTTTTCTCCGCAATAATGGCCAGTGACAGTTCTGGATTTGCGGAAGCAAACACGCCATGCAAGGCGAGTTGTAGGTGCGTGTCTGGTGCATTGATAGGGCCGCTTAATTTTCTGTCAACCGATATTTGGCTTTCACCCATGAGATGCAGCAAGACCACCTTCGCCAGGGAAGGTTTTCCCGATTTTTTACCGGCGAGCATACTGGTGGACGGTACTGGCTCCAATGTGGCCGTGTCGGACGGAAACAACTGCCAGGTCAGACCCGCCACTAGCCAGGACACCAGCGTGATAAGAGCAATGTTGACGATCAGCGCCATACGCTTGCTGGTTTCCGGCGACTGAAATGCCGCCAGCACCTGCTGCACCAGAGGGCTTTCAGATACTGACAATAATCGGGACGATGCAGATGGCACTTTTTATTTCCCCCTGCACATACTTTGTCCAGGCGGGCGTATTGCGAATATATACATCAGTGGAATCACCCTGAGTAATTAGTAGTGGTGAATAAATTAAATAATACAAGTATTTATAAGCTATAACTAGGATTTAATATAACTGTAAGACGTAATTCCTGATTTTTCCAGAAAAAGCTTTGCTTAATTTCCGGTAATCAATATTTAACTGAGTGGTATAAATGCCAGGTGCGTGAGTTTACGTCATTTATATGAATGAAAAACGACCGTTTCTGCCGAGCATTCGACATATTCATACCTTGACTGCCACCGGACCACACAAGAATGCCCGTTATTTTGAGTAAAACAGCCGGGTGCTCGCTCATTATTGCCCGTCAAATATATGACGAATCATGCCTGACGCCGTTAAGTTTCTGCTTTTGATTGAGATATAAAAACCACAAAATGCATTTAAGTTATTGATTCGCGAGTCGATACGCATTCCATTATGGAACTGTTTCACACGAGGGTGAAATGCGTATCACAATTATATTACTTGTTTTTCTATTTCCCGGTCTGCTGTTTGCCGATCAACTGCATGCCATTATCAATGGCGTCGCTTACCATTTTGATCGCAGCCGGAATTTCAATGAGCAAAACTGGGGCTACGGGTTTGAGTATAATTTTGAGCCGCGTGGCAAGTGGACGCCTCTTCTGACCGGCAGTAGTTTCAAAGACAGCAGGAATCATACTTCGAATTATCTGGGGGGCGGAGTCAAAACCCGTTACATGCTGGGTTCAGGTGATACCGGCCTGCATATTGATGTCGGCGTAGTCGCCTTCCTCATGACCCGCAAGGATTACAAAAATAACAGGCCTTTTCTGGGGGCGCTGCCGTTTATTTCTGTGGGCAATGAGTATGTCGCCATCAATGCAACCTATATTCCAAAAATCAGCCCCAAGCATGCCAGATTGCTGTTTTTCCAGTTGATGATAAAAGTCGCCGAGTTTTAATCTCTTGCAGGGTGTCATTCCCCGTTGCTTGCAGTGAAAAACAGTAGGGTAGAGCGAAGGGAAACCCGTCACAGTTCCAGTTCAAAGTTTATGGGGTCACACAAGTTTATGGAACAAGTTTATGG
>CAZQVV010000062.1:14058-15354 GCA_964596835.1 uncultured Thiohalophilus sp.
TGACCCCATGAACTCTGACCCCATGTTACCAATTTATATGATATATTAATATTTAATACATGTGGTTAATGAGGTCAAAGCTATGGCAAGAAATACATCGGTGACACTGGGTGAGCATTTCGACGACTTTGTGCTTGAAAAAATCAATGCGGGGCGCTTTCAATCGGTGAGTGAGGTTGTTCGTGCTGGCTTGCGTAAGTTAGAAGAAGACGAAATAAAGCTGCAAGCGCTCAGAGATAAGCTGCAAACGGGAGAGGATAGCCCATTGATAGATGGTTTTAATGGTGAAAAATTTATTGAGGAACTACATAAAAAACACCTCAAATGACTACAAAATATCGTATTAGAGCGCTTGCACAGGCCGACCTTGAATCAATCTGGCTTTATACTTGTGAAGAGTGGGGTGCCACGCAGGCTGACACTTACCTTAAATCATTGATACAGCGCTTTGAATGGCTGGCAGAAACCCCCGCACTGGGCAAACCACGGGATGATATTAAACAGGGGTATTTCTGTTTTCCCGAAGGCATGCACCTTATTTTTTATATAATGAAGAGTAATCATGTCGAGATCATTGGCATACCCCATCAACGTATGGATATAGTTGATTATTTGGCATGAGATGCGCTAAGGGTGTTTCAAATATGAAATTTAGCCTTCACATATAAATGAAGGACATATGAAGAGACTGGGTTAAAGTGAGGGAGATTGATAAAGCCAAGGGCATGAAATTGATAAAGGTACGATATGCGGCTTTTTACTCTTCATGCGTTCCGCAGGTATATTCCATAAGCTATTTTCAGAATCTATTTCATCCCAGCATGCACCCGCTGCTTCACTTGGTCTGACCATCGTGTGCAATTGCCATTCAATGACACAACGGGTTGTGGTTTTAATGCTGGCAAAGGCGAGCGTTTTCAGTAAGGTCGGCAACTGTTCAGGCTTAAGGGTGGGCAGGTGTTGCTTGACGGGTGTTTGGTAGGCTTTGTTAATTCCCTCGAGTGGGTTGTTATCTACCAGACCGGTATTGACGGCATAAACCATGATTTCATTAAGGCGTTGGCATAACCGTTTAACCTTATGCCTATATTTCGGTATCCAAACAAAATGGTACATCAAAACGGTATACATGATGCGTATTCTTTTGTAACTCCATAAGCTGGATACCTGACAATGGGAAAAACACCCCATTGTAAGCTATCCAACTCGGGGGCAAGCCACCCGAGATTTACGCTATGCGGTTAAACTTGATCCGCGTTCGCGTGATGATATTCCACAACTGTTAAGAGGCTTACA
>CAZQVV010000063.1:0-3114 GCA_964596835.1 uncultured Thiohalophilus sp.
AGGAAGCTTGTCGAAGGAAGCCCTTCGACTTCGCTCAGGAGAGCCTTGTCGAAGGGGGAATAGCCTTAAATATTGGTATTTCAGACCTGAAGTATCCCCACGAATATTTTCTAAAAATCAAAAGCTTATCTCTCCGCCCATGAACGCGAATATACGCCAATAAAGGCAAAAGCATTCAGTGTTGCATTCTGGCCGCAGGCACATCAACATAAAACATTGGCGTTTATTCGCGTTTATTCGCGTTTATTTGCGGATATTCCTTTTTACTGGTTCCCACGCTCCGCGTGGGAACCTATACCTCGATCGATGTGTTAATCCCGGTATGCGTTCCCACGCCGGAGCGTGGGAACGAGAATTTCGTATCGCATAATCAGTAACCCCATTAGTATTTAGCGTTCACGCCAGTGGATATCCAGTGCGTGATACACTTTTTTGCTGTAGCGATAATTGCCGAGGCTGCCGTTATAGCGCGCCAGGGCGCGGGTTAAATCCCCTTTTTCCTTGTCCAGATAATAGTGCAGAATAGTGCAACCCAGGCGCAGGTTGGTTTTTAAATTAAACAGGTTGTCACCCGGTTTACCGATTTCATTCAGCCAGAAGGGCATAACTTGCATCAGCCCCATCGCACCGGAACGAGAAATAGCGTAACGGTTGAAGTTGCTTTCAACATCGATCACGGCCAGAACCAGCTCAGGATATAGCCCGGCGCGCGTGGCCTCGTAATGGATCTGTTTGAGCATGGAAATGCGTTTTTCAGCATCGGGTACGCGCGGCGCCAGGCGTGCCGACATGTCCACCAGCCAGACCTCGGCATCGAAGCGATCATTAAAACTATGGTTGTCATTGATGGCTTTTATCAATAACAGACGCAGTTCGTTGTCCGGTTTGATAGTCGGTGTAGCATTGACCTGTGTAATGGATAGCAGAACACATATCAAAGCGATGAGTATGTTGGGGGCAGTCATCATGGTCATAAAAAATGATTTACTCCGGAGTCCGGTAGGGTGGGCACGGTTTTTGTGCCCACGCGTTCACTGCAAAGACATCAAAGCAATCATTCTCCGCGTGGGCACAAAAACCGTGCTCACCCTACGGTGCTGCGACTTCTACGATTAAGAAATCTGTTTGCGTAGAAACTCAATAATAGTATCGGCAGGCACATCCTGTTTTTCACTAGTTCTACGATTCTTGTATTCTAGTATACCCTTGTCCAGGCCCTTTTCACCGATGACGAGCCGGTGGGGGATGCCGATCAATTCCATATCGGCAAACATCACCCCCGGGCGTTCCTTGCGATCATCCAGCAGTACGTCAAAACCGGCGGCCTGTAATTCGGTATACAGTGTTTCGGCGGCTGCGCGCACGCGTCCGGATTTATGCATATTCATAGGCAGCAGGGCGATCTGGAAGGGGGCGAGGACATCCGGCCAGATGATGCCGTATTGGTCATGGTTTTGCTCGATGGCGGCGGCGACCACGCGCGAGACGCCAATGCCGTAACAGCCCATGCTCATGATCACGCTCTTGCCGTTTTCATCGAGCACGCTGGCGTTGAGGGCCTCACTGTATTTAGTGCCGAGCTGGAAAATATGGCCGACTTCGATGCCGCGCTTGATGACCAGTTTGCCCTTGCCGTCCGGGCTGGGATCGCCCTCGGCTACCGTGCGAATGTCCACAACCTCAGCGTCAGGCAGATCGCGGCCCCAGTTCACGCCTTTAAGGTGCTGGCCGTCAATATTCGCGCCACAGACAAAGTCAGCGACTACTGCGGCGCTACGATCCAGATAGATCGGGATGGACAGGCCGGCGGGACCAATGGAACCCGGTGTGCAGCCGATGATCTTTTTAATGCTGTCCTCATTAGCGAAAGTTAACGGGCTGGTTACCGCTTCGATTTTTTCGGCTTTGATGGGATTGAGTTCATGATCGCCGCGCAGCACCAGGGCGATCAGCGCGTCATCCTCGCCGTTGACGATCAGCGTCTTCAGGCATTTTTCTGCGCTAATGCCCAGGTATTGACTGACCTCCTCAATGCTGTGCTGAGCGGGAGTGTCCACGGTGCTCATTTCTTCATGGGCTATTGGTCGCGGTTTGGTTGGCGCGAGGGCCTCGGCCAGCTCGGTATTGGCGGCGTAATCACTTTCATCGCTAAAGGCGATGGCGTCTTCGCCGGATTCGGCCAGCACATGAAATTCATGCGAGAGGCTGCCGCCGATGGCCCCGGAGTCAGCGCGAACCGGGCGGTAGTCCAAATCCAGACGATCAAAAATACGGCAATAGGTCTGGTGCATGATCTGGTAGGTGTCATCCAGCGAGGCCTTGTCCAGATGGAAGGAATAGGCGTCTTTCATGATGAATTCGCGTGCGCGCATGATGCCAAAGCGGGGCCGTACCTCATCGCGGAACTTGGTCTGGATCTGATAGAAATTGCTGGGCAGTTGTTTGTAGCTGCGCAGCTCGTGGCGAATAAGATCGGTGATAATCTCCTCATGCGTGGGACCGAGGCAGAAGTCACGCCCGTGCCGGTCTTGCATGCGCAGCAATTCGGGACCGTATTCTTTCCAGCGTCCGGATTCCTGCCATAACTCGGCCGGCTGTACCGCCGGCATTAGCACTTCCTGCGCTCCGGCGCGATTCATTTCCTCGCGCACGATGCCTTCCACCTTGCGCAACACCCGCAGTCCCAGCGGCAGCCAGGTATACAGACCGGCCGCGAGTTTGCGAATCATACCGGCGCGCAGCATCAACTGGTGGCTGATAATCTCGGCGTCAGCGGGGACTTCTTTCTGGGTGGCAAGCAGGAATCGGGATACGCGCATGGTATGGCTTCTTATAGTGGCTAAAAGAGGGGATTTTAGCTGTTTGTGTGGGAGGGGTAAAAGGGTTAGTTGATGGGTTTCACTTCGTTCTACCCATCCTGCGCACAATTTCAAAGGTAGGATAGGTAGAACGAAGTGAAACCCATCACTATAATCACATAGGCAAAATTACGGGTAGGATGGGTAGAACGAAGTAAAACCCATCGCTATAATCACATAGACAAAATTACGGGTAGGATGGGTAGAACGAAGTGAAACCCATCACTGCAATCAAAAGGTTCCGCTGTCCCAGCCC
>CAZQVV010000063.1:3214-15093 GCA_964596835.1 uncultured Thiohalophilus sp.
GGTAGAACGAAGTGAAACCCATCACTGCAATCAAAAGGTTCCGCTGTCCCAGCCCCACATGGCGCGCGGGGCATCGGCAAACTCAATATAAATGCGAGCGGCGGGAATGCTGAGTTGTTCTTCAATCAGGTCGCAGAGCGCGGCGGAAAGGGCGGGCGTTTTGCTTTCCGGCAGGCTGATGCTTTTCAGTTCCAGATAGGCCAGGGGTGCGTTGCTGCCGGCAAACAGCATGGGTTGTGGTGGTTCCAGTGCGACCATGACGTAGCTTTCCGGTTTGCCCAGTTCATAGGCCACCCGTTTTGAGGCCTCAGCCAGTAAACGGGCCGAGGCTGTATCATCAATGGCGATGTTGCTCTGAATTTTCAGATAGGGCATTTGAATTTTCTATTGGCTACAGTAATCAGCGACCTGTTTTTTGGCTTCGTCAAGTTTTTTCATGCGCTCTTTATCGCTCAGGCTTTTAATATTGCCATCTTTGTCCTTCCAGCGTCGTTGAACCTGATAAAAACGCAGGTGATTTTTGGCCAGTTTGCAGTCCTTGTCACGCTCGGCAGCATTTTTTTCCATTTCTTTTTTGACCAGTGCGTTTTCCTTGCGCTTGACTTCGTCCTGCATGATCGACTCCCGGGCGGAACTTGCGGTGTGAGATTCTGAACCGGAGCGGGAGGGCGCGATGGTCTGGATATGTTCGTATCGGGTACCGTCGGCGGGGGGGCGTTGTGAATACACGACATGGCCATCACTATCGATCCATTTATAAGTGCTGACGGCATAGCTACTGCCAGATATGAACAGGCTCAATAGGATGGATGCAAGGATGAGGGATATTCTTCGCATGGGAGCTACCTGTTATTGGCGCGTGTTAGCGCGTATGGGGGGTTCCGTATTCTGATTATAGACTGCTAAGTGTATACCATAATGGCCCTTGCCTGAACCGGTCTTATCCGGGTAACTGTGGGTTGGCCCACAGTTTTCCGGCCCCTCTTTGGTTCGGCGTTATAAAACCCTGCTAGCCGTGTCGAATTGCCGATTTTTGTCCAGGATAGACTAATTTTAGTGCAATTGTCCGGGTTGACTGATTATACTATACCGCTTCGCGAGTATGGATGCGGCAGGGGCGGTTAACTGTCTGCTGCGCCCAATATCGATCATGCGGGAGAAGCGGACGTGAAACTTGGTGGTGGCGATATCCTTGTCCAGTTTTTACAGGATGAAGGTGTTGAATTTGTATTTGGTTATCCGGGCGGTGCAGCCCTTCATATCTACGATGCCATTTTCCGGCAGGAAAGTGTCAAGCATATTCTTGCTCGTCATGAGCAGGGGGCAGTGCATGCGGCTGACGGTTTTGCGCGTTCTACCGGCAAACCGGGGGTGGCGCTGGTGACTTCCGGGCCGGGCGCGACTAATGCCCTAACGGGGATTGCCACCGCCTATATGGATTCCATTCCGCTGGTGGTGCTGACCGCACAGGTTCCCAGCCCGCTTATCGGCAGTGACGCCTTTCAGGAAGTCGATTCGGTTGGCATCACCCGCCCCTGCGTCAAACACAATTTCCTGGTCAAAGATGTTAAAGATCTGGCCAGCATTTTGCGCAAGGCATTCTATATTGCGACTACCGGGCGACCCGGGCCGGTGGTGGTCGATATTCCCAAGGACATCACCGATCCGGGCGTGAAAATTCCGTATAGCTACCCGGAAGATTTCAGCATGCGCTCTTACCAGCCGACGGTGAAGGGGGATCCGGGCCAGATTAGTCTGGCGGTTGATCTGATCCTGTCGGCGAAACGGCCCATGGTCTATTCAGGTGGCGGGGTGGTTTTGAGCAATGCAGCCGAGGAATTTACCGCTTTTTGCCGCATACTGGGTTTTCCCGTTACCAATACCCTGATGGGCTTGGGCGGCTACCCAGGCACCGATCCCCAGTTTCTCGGCATGCTGGGCATGCATGGCACCTATGAAGCCAATATGGCCATGCATGAGTGTGACGTATTGATTGCCATCGGCGTGCGCTTTGATGATCGGGTGACGGGGGATCTGAAAAAATTCTGTCCGCATGCAAAAATCATCCATGTGGATATCGATCCGGCCTCGATCTCCAAGAATGTTCGCGTTGATGTGCCCATCGTCGGTGATGTCAAACAGGTGGTCAGTGATCTGGCTCGGGAACTGGATGCTACCGAGAAACAGAATGATGCCGCAGCGCTGAAAAAATGGTGGAGCCAGATTGGCCAGTGGCGCGGTAGGGACTGTCTGCAGTATGATCGCGGAAGCGAGCTGATCAAACCCCAGTACGTGGTTGAAAAACTCTATGAAGTCACTGGCGGCGATGCTTTCGTGACTTCCGATGTGGGCCAGCACCAGATGTTCACCGCGCAGTTCTACAAGTTCGACAAACCGCGCCGCTGGATCAACTCCGGTGGTCTGGGCACCATGGGTTTTGGGCTGCCGGCTGCGGTTGGCGTACAACTGGCGCATCCTGATGCGACGGTCGCCTGTGTGACGGGGGAGGCCAGTATTCAGATGTGTATTCAGGAGTTATCGACGGCGCGTCAGCTTGATTTGCCGCTTAAGATCATTTGTCTGAATAATCGCTATATGGGCATGGTGCGCCAGTGGCAGGAGTTTTTCTATGAAAGCCGTTATTCGCACACTTACATGGATGCGCTACCGGATTTCGTCAAGCTGGCAGAAAGCTATGGTCATGTCGGCGTGCGTATTGAAAAGCCGGAAGATGTGGAAGGCGCGCTAAAAGAAGCCTTTGCGATGAAGGACAGTCTGGTGTTTATGGACTTTGTCACTGATCGGACTGAAAATGTTTATCCCATGATCGCAGCCGGTAAGGGACATCATGAAATGCAAGAAAGAGAGCTAGCCTGAGATGCGTCATATTATTTCATTATTGATGGAAAATGAGGCCGGTGCGTTGTCGCGTGTCGCCGGCCTGTTTTCCGCTCGCGGATACAATATCGAATCCCTGACTGTCGCCCCGACTGAAGATCCGTCGTTGTCACGCATGACGCTGGTGACCCGGGGGTCGGACAATGTGATCGAACAGATCAAGAAACAGCTCAACAAGCTGATTGATATCGTCAAGCTGGCCGACATCAGCGATGGCGTACATATCGAACGTGAACTGATGATGGTTAAGGTGCAGGCGGCAAGCTCCGAGCAACGCGAGGAAGTTAAACGCATAGCGGATATTTTTAATGGCTGTGTGCTGGATGTGACCGACAAGACCTATGTGATTGAGCTGACGGGTTCCGGTGAGAAGCTGGATGCTTTCCTGCAGACCATCGATCAAAACAGCATTCTCGAAACGGTGCGCTCGGGGGCGACGGGGATTGCGCGGGGCGGGCAGTCCCTGCGGGTGTGATTCAAGTTGAAAATTATTGACGACATAACAGATACGGGAACAGTTTAATGAATATCTATTACGACAAAGATTGTGATCTCTCCATCATCAAGGGTATGAAAGTAGCCATCATCGGCTACGGTTCCCAGGGCCATGCCCATGCCAATAATCTTAAAGACTCCGGCGTTGACATTACGGTGGCGTTGCGCGCCGGTTCTGCCTCGGTGGCCAAGGCCGAGAATGCGGGCCTGACGGTCAAGGGTACGGCTGAAGCGGTCAAGGCGGCCGATCTGGTCATGGTGCTGACGCCGGATGAATTCCAGTCACAGCTTTACAAGCAGGAGGTCGAGCCCAACCTGAAGCAGGGTGCGGTGCTGGCGTTTGCCCACGGTTTCAGTATTCACTACAACCAGGTGGTGCCACGCAAGGATCTGGATGTCATCATGATTGCACCCAAGGCGCCGGGACATACCGTACGCACCGAGTTCGTTAAGGGTGGCGGGATTCCGGATTTGATTGCGATTTATCAGGACGCCAGCGGCAAGGCTAAAGACATTGCTCTGTCGTATGCTTCTGCTATCGGCGGCGGTCGCACCGGCATTATTGAAACTTCCTTCAAGGATGAAACCGAAACTGATCTGTTCGGTGAACAGGCGGTGCTCTGTGGCGGTGCGGTGGAACTGGTCAAGGCCGGTTTTGAAACCCTGGTGGAAGCCGGTTATGCGCCGGAAATGGCCTATTTCGAATGCCTGCATGAACTCAAGCTGATCGTCGATCTGATGTATGAGGGCGGTATTGCCAATATGAACTATTCCATCTCCAATAACGCCGAGTACGGCGAATATGTCACGGGTCCTCAGGTTATCAATGATGAAAGCCGCTGGGCGATGAAAGAAGCCCTGCACAACATCCAGACGGGGGAGTACGCCAAGCGTTTTATTCTGGAAGGGCAGGCCAACTATCCCGAGATGACCGCATACCGGCGGCTGAATGCCGCGCATCCGATTGAGCAGGTGGGGGCAAAATTGCGCAAGATGATGCCCTGGATCGAAAAAATCGTGGATACCAGCAAAAACTAGTAAAAAAACAAAACGGCCTGTGTTATAAACATGGGCCGTTATTTTACCCCTATCATTAACTAGCCACGAACTGTCGGCCATGCCGGTAAGCCACCACTCAGCCATTGCCAGAGAGGGCATGCCCCTCCTTATTGTCGCCATCTTTGGTGCCTTACTGCTACAGATTTACTTTGGTGGCGATAGCTGGCCTTCCTGGGTAGTGGTGTTGGCGCTGGGCTGGCTATTGCGGGATCCGCCCCGCAGCGTACCGGCCTCGCCCCTGGGCATTGTTGCGCCGGTGGATGGTAAAGTAATTACGGTGGAAGCCACCAAAGATCCCTACCTGTCGCGTGATTCGCTGAAAATCAGCATCCGCATGCCGCTGTACGGCACCTTTACCCTGCGTAGTGCCACTGAAGGCAATGTCATTCAGCACTGGATGGACGATACCGTTCCCCGAGGCAGCGGTCATACCCATGCGGTCTGGTTGCAGACAGATGAAGAGGATGATGTGGTGCTGGCTTTGCACCCCGGCCGTTTTTTTGGCCGCATTGCCTGCTATCTTTCGACCGGTGATCGTGTTGGCCAGGGACGGCGCTGTGGCTATATCCCACTGGGAGCGCAACTGGATGTCTACCTACCGGCGAACTGCCCGGCAAAAGTCAGAGTCGGTGAAAAAGTATGGGGGGGGGAATCTATCCTCGCCCAGTTCATTCACCGCGCACAGGATCTGGAATCAATAACCTCATAGCTTGCAGCGAAAAACGGCAGGATGATGAAATGGGTTGAGCGAAGCGCGAAGTCCGGGAGAAACCTGTTGGCACGCTACGGGAGATTAAACTCCAGGAGCTGAGATATCCCCACAAAATAATATTTAAAATTAAACCGATAAAAGAAATATCCGCCAATGAACGCGAATAAACGCCAATATTTTATGTTGATGTGTCTGCGGCGCAGAATACAACCATGAATGCTGTCGCCTTTATTCGCGTTCATTGCCGGACAGATAAGCTTTTGGCTTTTAGAAAATATTCGTGGGGATATCTCAGCTCCAGGAGGGTAAGCGGCTTATCTCTACCGGCAAAACGGGTTATGCTTCCGTTATGATTGAGCGCAGACACAAACCACATCGTCACCGCGGCATTTATCTGCTGCCGAATCTATTTACCACTGCGGCCCTGTTTTCCGGGTTCTACGCTATTGTTGCGGCCATGCAGAGCCGTTTCGAAGCGGCGGCCGTAGCCATATTTATAGCGATGCTGCTCGACGGCCTGGATGGACGAGTGGCGCGTCTGACCAACACCCAGAGCGACTTCGGGGCAGAATACGACAGTCTGTCTGACATGGTGTCGTTCGGCCTGGCGCCGGCGCTGGTGATCTATCAGTGGGCGCTGTCGGAAATGGGCAAGGCGGGTTGGCTGGCGGCCTTTGTTTACACCGCAGGCGCCGCCCTGCGCCTGGCGCGTTTCAATACCCAGGTGGGAACGGCCGACAAACGTTATTTCCAGGGGCTGGCCAGTCCTGCTGCTGCGGCGATCGTGGCCGGCATGGTCTGGGTGGGTAATGATTACGCCCTGCAGGGCAAGGCTATTAATCTGGCCGCCTGGACCCTGACCTTGCTGATGGGGCTGCTGATGGTCAGCAATGTGCGTTATCACAGTTTCAAGGGTATAAATTTCAAGGATCGGGTGCCTTTTGTCACTATTTTGTTTATCGTGCTGGTGATTGTTTTAGTATCTTACGATCCTCCCGTGGTACTGTTTTCCGTGTTTTTACTTTATGCCCTGTCCGGTCCGGTCTGGACCCTGGTGTTGTTACGCCGGCGGCGGAGCGAGCGCCGAGCCCAGCGAAGAAACGAGATCCCGCCCGATGAGGGCGTTAAAAATAATAACAACAATGACTTTGAAAAATGACCTAATTACCGCTATAGTGGGTGTTAGAGATTATTAATGATGACAACAGCCAATCACGACAATCAAAACCAGATGATGCCTGCCCAACAGGGGGCGGTGCCCGCTTCCTGTTGTCTGCTATCGCTACGACTGCTGCCCGGCCGGGCAACTATTTAATTCCTCGCGCGGGAATACGCGCACATAAACCCCATTTTTATTTTATCACTCATTCTCATACCAGTGAGAATGCGTAGCTTTCGCGGGCGCGCATGGCATAATGGCGTCCGTGCAGGAGATTTGACATGTCCAAGACCAGTACGACAACCGATAAGCTGATTATTTTTGACACCACCTTGCGTGATGGTGAACAGAGTCCCGGCGCTTCCATGACCCTGGATGAAAAGGTGCGTATCGCCCGGGCGCTGGAAAAAATGCACGTCGATGTGATTGAAGCCGGTTTCCCGATTGCCAGCGTAGGTGATTTCGAAGCGGTGAAAGCTGTAGCCGAGGCTGTCAAAGATAGCACCATCTGTGTTTTGGCAAGGGCTCTGGACAAGGACATCGAGCGTGCCGGTGAAGCACTGAAACCTGCTCATTCAGGGCGCATACACACCTTTATTGCTACCTCACCCATTCACATGAAAAGCAAGTTGCGCATGAGTCCCGAGCAGGTGCTGGAACAGGCGGTGCGGGCGGTGAAAAAAGCGTGTCAATACACCGATAACGTAGAGTTCTCGCCGGAAGACGCCGGGCGTTCGGATCTGGATTTTCTTTGCCGGGTGCTGGACGCAGTGATCGATGCTGGTGCGACGACGGTGAACATCCCCGATACGGTGGGGTATAACATTCCCGCGCAGTTCGGCGCTTTGATTCACAACCTGCGCGAGCGTGTTCCTAATGCGGACAGGGCGATATTTTCGATGCATTGTCATAATGATCTCGGCCTGGCTACCGCCAACTCGCTGGCGGCGGTGATGAACGGCGCACGGCAGGTGGAATGCACCATCAATGGTTTGGGCGAACGCGCCGGTAACGCTTCGCTGGAAGAAGTCGTGATGACGGTGAAAACCCGGCGTGATATTTTTCCCTGTTCGGTGGATCATCTGGACACGACTCAGATTATGAGTTGTTCGCGTCTGGTGTCCGGCATAACCGGTTTTGCTGTGCAACCCAACAAGGCTATCGTCGGCGCCAACGCCTTTGCCCATGAGTCCGGTATTCATCAGGACGGCGTGCTCAAGCATCGCGAGACTTACGAAATCATGCGTGCGGAGGATGTAGGGCTGACCACCAACCGTATGGTGCTGGGCAAACATTCCGGGCGCAACGCCTTTCGCACCCGCCTGAAAGAGTTGGGCGTGGAATTCAAGTCCGAGTCGGAGTTGAATGACGCCTTTTCCCGCTTCAAGGAACTGGCTGACAAGAAGCATGAAATTTACGACGATGATCTGCAGGCGCTGGTGACCGAAGCCAGTGTCGAGGCCGCTAACGAATGGGTCCGGCTGGTGGCGTTGAAAGTCTGTTCGGAAACCGGCGAAACGCCGGTGGCTACCGTGTCTATTGATCTGGATGGCGAGGAACAGGAGAGCATCAGCGAAGGCAGCGGGCCGGTGGATGCGGCGTTCAAGGCGATTGAAAAGCTCATGAACAGCGGCACCGAACTGTTGCTGTACTCGGTCAACAACATCACGAATGGCACCGACTCCCAGGGCGAGGTGACCGTGCGCCTGGAAAAGGGCGGGCGTATTGTCAATGGCCAGGGTGCGGATACGGATATCGTGATTGCCTCGGCCAGGGCCTATGTCAACGCACTGAACAAGATCATGGAGCCGGAAACGCGTTCGCATCCGCAGACGGGGGAGGTGTAACATCCCCCGTCAGGGACGAGTGGTTAGTGGCTAAATAGGCGTTTCGAATACGGGTACACGGGTGACTTTCCACGTTCGCGGTGAGTCCTTCTACGAGGCTCTCCTGAGCGAAGCCGAAGGGCTCAGGACGAACGGTAGTTTCTAAAGTGGACGGGTATTTGGAACAGCTATTTAGGCCGGATATATAGGTAGGTTGGGTAGAACAAAGTGAAACCCAACACGGCATTAATGTGTATTCCTTGCCAAGGATTTAAAGAGCTATTTATGACAAACCTTACGACCAGACAACAGGACTATCTTGCCGTTATGGGCATTGATGTCTGGTTGCCGAAAGACGCGCCACTAGCAGAACCTCGATCCGTAGGATGGGTAGAGCGAAGCACGAAGTCCAGTAGGGAAACCCATCAAGCGATCAAGTCCATCTCACCCACCGGGGAGGATGCCCCCGTAGGCGTTGAGCCATGTGAAACCCCTCGACACAAATCCCCCCAACATGAACCCCAGAACAATGATATATCGATCCTGGACTGGGAGGCCTTGCAAACCTGTGTTGCGCAATGCCGCCTGTGCGAACTCCACAAAACCCGCACACAAACGGTCTTCGGCGCGGGCAACCGCAACGCCGACTGGCTGATCATCGGCGAGGCGCCCGGTGCGGATGAGGATCGTCAGGGGGAACCTTTTGTCGGGCGTGCCGGACAACTGCTCAATGCCATGTTGCAGGCGCTCGATCTTGCCCGGCGGGATGTTTATATCGCCAACATTCTCAAATGCCGCCCGCCGCAAAACCGGGATCCGAAGGTGGAAGAAGTCGCGCACTGCGGTTCCTACCTGGCGCGTCAGATTCAACTGATTCAACCGAAAGTGATCCTGGCGCTGGGACGTGTCGCCGCCCAGAAGCTATTGCAAACCAACACCAGTCTCGGACGTTTGCGGGGCAGGCTGCATTATATTGAGAGTACAACGGCGCCGGTGGTTGTGACCTATCACCCGGCCTACCTGTTGCGTTCACCGCTGGAAAAACGCAAAAGCTGGGACGATCTGCTGTTTGCGAAAAAAACGCTGGAGGCGGGTATTTCATGAGTGCGGTTATCAAGCCGCAGCATGATGGGTTACTGCCCATGCGCCTGGGCGATCTTGATGAGGTGATGGCCATAGAAACTGCAGTCTACCCCTTCTCCTGGACCGAGGGTATTTTTGCCGACTGCATCAAGATTGGATACAGTTGCTGGGTTTACCGCGAACAGGGAGACATCAGAGCCTACTGTGTGATGGCGCTGGGTCCGGGCGAGGCGCATATTCTCACTCTTTGCGTGCATCCCGCTTTTCAACGTCAGGGGCTGGCTCGGATGATTATGAATTTTATGCTCAAGCTGGCCATAAAATGGCAGGCCGATACCATGTATCTTGAAGTGCGTCCCAGTAATCATGCCGCTATCAGCCTGTATCAATCACTGGGTTTTAGCGACGCCGGGCGACGTCCCAACTACTACCCGGCGGAGAATAATAGCCGCGAGGATGCGCTGATTATGACGCTGTCGCTGACCTAATCGGCCAGAATTGCTGCCTTTTCAGCATATAGAAGTTTCCATGTCATCTTTAACGAAGAAATCGAACGGCGGCGTACCTTCGCCCAGCCAAGGATTACGCCTACGATCTTATCGAGGAAACAGCCGAAATTCCTGAAAACCTTCGCTACTACATCGACTACGATGCAATCGCCCGTGACATGGAGATCAACGGTGAGATCACCGAAATCAACCACGACCTGATCGTCACTAGCGCTAACGAGTTCTAATCTTCAACAGGTCGCCGAAAGGCGGCCTTTCCAATATCTCTACGCTATATTACTTCAAAGGAGGAAGTGCTGGAGCGGGTTTTCCTTTCAGCCCGGCATTAACCAGTCCTGCCAGAAAATCAGAGAAAGGTACGATATTCTGACCGACACAGGCTTCTTCTAATGCAGCCATATATTCGTCACGCCGTTCCAACGGGACAACCGTCCAGGGATAGCCTCCGCTCGCCAGCATCACGTTCATTAAAAAACGTCCCATGCGTCCGTTGCCGTCCATATAAGGATGGATATACACAAACATAAAATGTCCCAGTACAACTCGAACAGCCGGGTTGGGTTCTTCTTTGATGAGATCGAAGAGTGCAGGCATAAGATCACGTATTGCGTCCCGGTTTGGAGGAGTGTGTTGGGAGTAGCGGATATAGACTTGATCATTACGATAACCGGCAAGATCAGCAATGTTCAAAATGCCAGCCGTAATACTGGGCGCGAACAGTTCCCGATACCATGTGCTGTGATCATTGTCGACAACGATGCCGGGGTTCTCGTTCTTGAACGCCTTTGTGACGCTTTCTTTGACGGCCAGAAAAGCCTGATAGTAGCCGCGTGCCGCCATGGCATTGCGTTGTTCCCGGTCATCTTTGTTATCGTCCAGGTTCCAGCTTGGCTTACGTACGTGCTCAATCAATCCAGCACTGACGCGATAACCCTCAATCGACAGGGAGTGATAGGCCTCAGTGACATAAACATCATCAACATGTTGCATGTAGGTCTTGATGTCTTTGGGAATGCCCGGCGCTTCGGGGAAACGTTCTATGACAGGCTTGCGCATTGCATGCCACATCAAGCGCAGGCGATTAACGTAAGGGGATAGTTCTCTGCCGGACAGAATGGCAGGCGGTTTAGTTTCAAACGGATCAGATTCTCGCACGTCATAATCGGCCGCGCGCATGGTTGCAACAATATTGTCGGCAATACGATCATGGCCAATATTGCGGAATGCGCTAGCCAAGCGACCGGCAATGGTGGTATGTCCGCCCTTCAAGAGCTTTGCCAGGATTTCAGAAGCATCAGAAATTGTAGACAGTGCGGCGCGAATGTCGGTCGGATTTTGTTGGAATAATCCAGGTGAACAATCGATCAAGGCCGGAACAAGGGCATATAGACGTAGGTCTTTTACTGTTTTTATGTCCTGCTTATCCGGCATGCTGTACCGGACAGTCAAAAGTGAGGTGTCATGTGGGAGTGCTGTGATCTTGTTATCCCCCTTTGGCGAACGGACCAAAAGCTGACGCGGCACGGTTCTGTTTCCAGCATGCAATAACAGAGACTGCTCGGGTGACAGGCACCAGTCTGTGCCGAAACGCTCATTCAGATACGAGGCGCAAAAATTCCAGAATGAGGCATACCATGCTGTGCTTTCCCCGGCGACCTCACTGGGGCGGGATGGGATGTACCACCCCTTCATTACGGGTTGCAGAAAGCCGTTCTTAACAAGACGTTCCCGGTCGGTACGTTCCAGGTCGCTGGAGCGGATAGCGACTGACCCAGGGTCTTGAAGCGCCTTCAAAGCTTCAAGAGACCGGGCGAGTTTTTCTGAGGGGGCTGCCATATTTTACGTACTCTGCATCGGCTTTTGTGTTGGTTTGATCCTAGGTTATTAAGTTGTAGCATTTATAGGGAATCATGTCGAGCGTAAAATAGGTTTTTCCGTATGACAAGCGAGATTCAGGACCGAACAAACTCAAGCAAGGGGCCAATATCGTGATTATCAGCGGCGCGGAGCGCTGCGACATAGGCTTTCCGTGTCTCACTGGCATCAACAAGATTGACGCGCCCCCAGGTGAATCGAGGGCGGCCTAATGCTGTTAGCATCAAGTCGGCTGCCAGGCGGGCGTGGCGACCATTGCCGTT
>CAZQVV010000064.1:0-15030 GCA_964596835.1 uncultured Thiohalophilus sp.
ATACCAGGCTAGCGCTTGCCCTTAGCGTTTTTAAAATACCTGAAAAATTCGGAATCCGGGTCCAGTACCATGATATCGCCTTTCTGGCCCAGGGATGAGCGATAGGCATTGAGGCTGCGGTAGAACGAGAAGAACTCGGGATCTTCTCTGTACGCTTTGGCATAGATCTTTGATGCCTGGGCATCACCGTTACCACGTAATTCCTCGGATTGCTTATACGCATTCGCCAGAATAACCGTACGTTGGCGATCCGCATCGGCACGAATTTTCTCTGCCGCCTCCGCGCCCTGGGAACGCAGGTGCTTGGCTACACGGGCACGCTCGGCTTCCATCCGCTGATACACGGATTCACTGATGGTCGCCGTAAAGTCGATACGCTTGACCCGCACATCCACTATTTTGATACCAAAGCTGTCCAGTTGCCTGTTCGCCTGCCTGGTAACATTATTCATGATCGCTCCGCGTTCACCGGAAATAACTTCCTGGATAGTGCGATTACTGAACTCGCCCCGTAAACCTTCGTTAATCGTGGTATAGATGCGTTCCATCGCCTTGCGCTCATTACCGCTCATGGCCGTGTAATACTTGCTGACATTGTTTATTCGCCATTTGACGAAGAAGTCCACGTTGACGTTTTTCTTCTCCTTGGTCAGGTAATTGGCAGGCCGCGCATCCAGCGTCAGGATGCGCTTGTCAAATTTCATCACGTTATTGATAAACGGCATTTCGAAATGCAGGCCGGGCTTGTAATCCGCTTTGATGATTTTCCCCAACCTGAACTTGATTGCCAGTTCACGTTGAGTGACGGTGAACACCGATGACAAAAACAGGATGACGACGACAGCAGCGGCAATGAGAAAGCCTATCTTTGAACTGTTCATTAGCGTCCCCCCCGGCTGCGCAACCGTCCACTGAAACGATCATCACGTGCGGGCAACGGCGTCCGTCTGCGCGTGGTGGGCGGTGGTGGAGTACTGCTACTGACGTCACTTTCAACGACTGACGGCGAAGGTGTAACCATCTTGTCCAGCGGCAAATACATCAGGTTATTGCTGTTCTTTACGTCCACTAGCACCTTCCTGGATTTGGCCATCACCTTTTCCATCGTATCCAGATACAGGCGTTCACGGGTGACTTTCGGCGCTTTCTTGTATTGACCCAGAACCATGAGGAAACGGTCGGTTTCACCCTCGGCCCGCGCCACCACTTCTGCCTGATACCCTTTGGCTCCCTGTACGATGCTTGCGGCCTTGCCGCGTGCCCTGGGCACTACGCCGTTGGAATAGGCTTCGGCCTCATTAATCTGGCGCTGCTTGTCTTCACGCGCCTTGATGGCATCGTCAAAGGCCTGCTGCACCTGTTCCGGCGGCTGGGCGTTCTGCATATTCAGGTTGACCACGGTAATGCCGGTGGTGTAGCTGTCGAGTATTTTCTGGATCAATCTGCCAATGTCGGCGGAGACCACGACACGGCCATCGGTGATGATATAGTCGAGTTTGTTCTTGCCGACAACCTCACGCACGGCGCTTTCCGTGACCTGACGCAGGGTTAAATCAGGATCACGCACACTGAACAAATAGTCGCGGGCATCCTTGACCTTGTACTGGACGGTAAACTTGATGTCGATGATGTTCTCATCCTCGGTCAGCATCAGCGCCTCATCATTGGTATGGCCGATGTTGACGCTACGAACATTCTCCACATCCACAACCTCGACGGTATCGATGAAACGCGGGTACCAGTGTGGCCCCGGATCGGTAATCACATCAAATGCGCCAAATTGCAGTACCACGCCCTGCTTGCCCTGATCGACGATATAGATGCCGGACAGCGCCCAGATGCCGACCAGCACCGCCGCGATCACGCCCAGGCTGATCGAACCGGCGTTGCCACCCGAAGTGCTGCCGCCACCGGAACCTGAACCGCCCTTGCCGCCAAACAGGCTCGCTAGTTTACTCTGCAACTTCCTGACAAATTCATCCAGATCGGGGGGACCCTGATTACTGCGGTTCCCCCAGGGATCTTTGTTTCCTGAACCACCGGGTTCGTTCCAGGCCATGTCATGACTCCGTAGATTTTGGTTGATACTGTCATTTGGGGTGACGGGCACCGAATTGCCTCTTGTCACATAAGAGATGGATTCTATTGGGCTTCGCTCATAACCGCAAGGTGAGGATTTTGATCAATACCCATTATTATATGCTCCGAGAGATTTTCCTGCCGATCCAGAATCCGCCATTCGCCGGCGGGCAGCTCTACCTTGAGTAACCAGTTGCCCTGGTGATCGACCGATTCCTGCAAAATTTGTCCCCGTTCGTATAACTGCGCCCGCAGGCGTCCTTCTGCAGCGGATAATTGCAAATGCTGGATAACGCGTCCCCGATCCAGCACCTCGACAATGGCCGAACCTAACAGATCCAGCCCCTGCCCGTTCAAAGCCGAGATCCAGACCCGCAACGGGCGGCCCTCGCCGTCACGTTCAATCCGGGGCGCGATGTCCGTCAACTGATCGATCTTGTTGTATACCAGCAGTTGTGGCCTATCCTGAGCCTCAATGTCTTCCAGCACCTTGTTGACCTGATCCTGTTGTTCCGCACGTTCCTCACTGGCGGCATCGACAACATGCAGTAATAAATCGGCGTCACGGGTTTCCTGCAGGGTGGAACGAAACGCCTCGACCAGATCATGCGGCAAATGGCGAATGAAGCCCACCGTATCGGCCAGCAGCACCGACTGGCCACCGGCCAAATCCAGACGCCGCAGAGTGGGGTCCAGGGTGGCGAATAGCTGATCGGCCACCATGACATCGGCGTGGGTCAACACATTGAAGAGCGTGGACTTGCCCGCATTGGTGTATCCCACCAGCGACACAATCGCCCGCTCCGCCCGCTTACGCGCACGCCGCCCCTGTTCCCGTTGCCGCCGAACTTTGGCCAGACGTTTGTTGAGCGTACGAATACGATCACCGAGCAGGCGGCGATCCGTTTCCAGTTGGGTTTCTCCCGGCCCGCGCAGGCCGATGCCGCCCTTCTGCCGTTCCAGGTGCGTCCAACCACGCACCAGCCGCGTAGACAGATGCTGGAGCTGGGCCAGTTCCACCTGCAACTTGCCTTCATGCGTGCGCGCCCGCTGGGCGAAAATATCCAGAATCAGACCGGTACGATCCAGCACCCGGCACTGAAACAATTGTTCCAGATTACGTTCCTGTACGGGACTCAGGGCATGGTTGAACAGCACCACATCGGCCTGTTCCTGCTCCACGCAAACACGCACTTCCTCGGCCTTGCCCGTGCCCACAAAATAACGGGGATGAGGCGAGGTCCGCGAGCCGGTAATGGTCACTACCGGCTCGGCACCGGCGGATATCACCAATTCACGGAACTCACGCAAATCTTCACGGTTCAGATCAGAGTACAGATCGAGATGAACGAGTACTGCCCGCTCACCTTTTTGTGGGCGTTCAAACAAGCAGTGTCATCCCCGAACAAACTGAAAGCATACGGATTTAGATCTGGGATATCCCCACGAATATTTTTTAAAAACCAAAAGCTTGTCTGTCCGCAAATAAACGCGAATATACGCCAATAAAGGCGACAGCATTGATTGGCGTATTCTGTGCCTCAGGCACATCAACATAAAATATTCGCGTTTATTCGCATTCATTGGCGGATATTTCTTTTAGCTGTTTAATTTTAAACATTATTTTATGGGGATGCCTCAGGATTTAGATATTACCCTTGTCGCTGATATCGCCATTGCTATCGGCGGGTGACAGTTTGACATTACGCGCCGGTACAACGGTCGAAATCGCATGCTTGTAGACCATCTGGCTCACGGTGTTTTTCAGCAACACCACAAACTGGTCAAAAGATTCCACCTGTCCATGTAACTTGATTCCGTTTACTAAAAAGATCGAAACGGGAATACGCTCTTTCCTAAGCGCGTTCAGAAAAGGATCTTGAAGGGATTGCCCTTTGCTCATAATTATTATCTCCGCAAAGTTATTATAGTGTCGGGTTCGCATCCAGACTGCCGGATCGAAGTCCTTTTTCTATATGTTGTTATTTCAGAAAAACCTGGATTTTCCTGTGAAGGTACCAAACTAAACAGTTTACCATAACAGCGTTACTATTTCCCAATGACGCTATCCAAAAGATCCAGTATTTTATTACCCAGATCAGGCGTCAGGCTATCAAAACAATGTAAATCCGTTTCGGAACGCATCCAGGTAAACTGACGCCTGGCTAACTGCCGAGTAGCGATAATGCCTTTCTCGATAGTTTGAGTATAGTCCATTCTCCCTGATAAAAGTTCCCACACTTGCCGATAACCCACCGCACGAAGGGAAGGCATACCAGGGTCCAGATCACCTCGCACCATCAGCGCCTCCACCTCAGCCACCAGCCCCTGCTCCATCATCTGCCGGAAACGCGCGTCGATACGCTGGTGTAGCACACTCCGCTGTGCCGGTGCGACCGCCAGTTTTATCACCGGATAAGGCAGCACCAGTCTGTTTCTGTCCTGCTGTTGCAGGCTGGACAGGGGCGAGCCGGTCAATTCATAGACTTCGAGCGCCCGTTGAATACGCTGGGGATCATTGGGGTGAATCCGTTGCGCCGCCCGGGGATCGACTTCAGACAGCCGCTGGTGCATCCCCGCCCAACCGATCTCCTGCGCCTCGGCTTCGAGTTTTTTGCGGGTAACAGCATCGGCCGTGGGCAACGCGGAGAGTCCGTATAACAGCGCCCGAAAATAGAGCATGGTACCGCCGGTCAGTAGCGGAATACGCCCGGCGGCATGCACCGCCTGAATTTCACGCCGCGCATCGGCGCAGAATTCGGCTGCGGAATAAACCTCAGCCGGATCTCGAATATCGATCAGGCGGTGCGGCGCCCGCAGTAGGATTTCGGCATCCGGTTTGGCCGAGCCGATGTTCATGCCGCGATAGACCATTACCGAATCGACGCTGATGATGTCCAGCGGCAAATGCTGTTGCAGCTCGATTGCAAGTTCCGTCTTGCCTGAGGCCGTCGGCCCCATGAGGACCACTACGGGTAATTCATCCTGTTCTGATACCTGCCCACTGAACTTCATTTCAGCGTGCATGAATCAAGTCAGCCAGTTCATCCGCATTCAGTTCCCGCCAGATACCCGCCGCCGATGCCGGGCTTGCCCCTAGTTGTGCCAACAATTCCTCAACGTCCACTTTACTTTCAGGCGGCATCATCTGTATGGCCTGATGCGCCAGAACAGCCAGCGGATCAGCCGTATCAGCGGCAAACAACGTCAACAGCGCCGGTAGCAGTTGCTCAAAATTGCTCCTTCGAAGCGTCGCCGGTACGGCTCGCAATTGCAGGCTGTCCAGCGTAGGCTGCGTCCATTCAAATCCCAACCCGGTCAGCAAGGATCCCTGTTGCTGCACGCCTCGCCGTTGGCGCGCATCCAGCGGCAACGATAACGGAAACAGCAGCGGTTGACTCACCGCCGCCTCGTCCAGATAGTGCTGCAAATGCTGCTTTAACAACCAGCTTCTCGCCGCTGGCATATTCACCAGGATCAACCTGTCCTCACCTTCCACCAACAGGCAGTCACCGATCACCGCCAGTGGCCGCCCGATCCTGGCTTCGCTGGCGAACGCTGTACCCGACAGCGTTTCTGCAACAGAGTGTGAGAGCGGGCGGGCCGCCAGTGTGCGCAGTTGCGCATAGCCTGCCACCGATTCCTGCAATGGCGGCGAGGATGAACGAGGAGACGAACCCCCGGATAAACGTGCGTCCTGACGGGCATAAACGGCGGAAAGGGTTTCCTGTGGCGCGTTACCCTCGGCAGGTTTCAACCATGCGGGCGGCGCGGTGGGCTTCACCTCTTGCGCGCTGGAAACAGCGCCTGTGGCAAAAACCTGCATCAGACTATGGCAAAGAAAATCATGCACCTGCCGCGCTTCACGGAAACGAACTTCATGCTTGGTTGGGTGCACATTCACGTCTACCTGTTGGGGATCGAGTTGCAGGTAGAGAACCCAGGCCGGATGACGCCCAGGGAAAATACGGTCGGCATAGGCCTGGCGCAGGGCGTGATTCACCAGCCGGTCACGAATAATACGGCCATTGACAAAGAAATACTGCAAATCCGCCTGGCTGCGCGCCGCCTCCGGCGGTAATACCCAGCCGCTCAGCTGTAGCGACGGCGGGCCGCTGCTAGCGGTATCGATACGCTGGGCCTGCTGCGCAAAGGCCTTGCCGCAGAGACGGGCAAGGCGACGCTCCTGCGCAGACCGATCTGCCGCCAGCGGCAGGTGGAACACCTCGCGCTGATTATGCAGAAAGCGAAACCCCACATCAAAACGCGCCAGCGCCATGCGCCGCACCACATCTTCAAGATACCGGTACTCGGTGCGATCACTGCGCAAAAACTTACGCCTCGCGGGAATATTATAAAAAAGATCGCGGGTTTCCACGGTCGTTCCCGGGGGATGGGGCGAGGGGATTGGCTTGCCCGGCGTTAGATCCGCATTGCTTACCTGCAGCTGCCAGGCCTGCTCGCTATCCACCTGGCGGGAAATCAGTTGCAACTGTGAAACCGAACTGATACTCGCCAGCGCCTCGCCGCGAAACCCCATGCTGGCAATAGATTCCAGATCTTCCAACGAATGAATCTTGCTGGTGGCATGGCGGCTCACCGCCAGGACCAGCTCATCGGCGGCAATACCGTGGCCGTCGTCACGAATGGCGATACGCCTGATACCCCCCTGCTCGACTTCAATATCAATCTGCCTGGCACCGGCATCAAGACTGTTTTCCAGCAATTCTTTGAGAATGGAGGCCGGACGCTCGACCACCTCACCGGCAGCGATCTGGTTGGCCAGCTGGCGGGAGAGCAGATGAATGGAAGCAGTGGATGGCATGCCTATAGCTTAAAGCAAAGTGTTAAAAGCGAAAACCCGGCATCAGCATGCGCAAAAGCTGGGGTATCCTCATAATATTTTTTATACAGCCAAACGCTTATCTGTCCGCCAATGAACGCGAATAAAGGCAAAAGCAGTGATGGTTGTCTTCTGTGCCTCAGGCACATCAACATAAAATATTGGCGTTTATTGGCGTTCATTGGTGGATATTTCTTTTATCTGTTTAATGTTACAACATTATTTTGTGGGGATACCTCAGGCGCAAAAGTATAGAAGCGCGGCTTGATAGAAAATAACCTGTTTGCAAAATTTGAAATCTATGTATAAAATATACATATACCCGTATTAAAATCAACACAATTAAAGCCAGTAGCACTATCTACCGATACGCTTATATGCTGACCATCATCTATTTTTTTAAATCAATGTTCAGCACTGTAAGCAGCGTTGACGAACACGCATCACTTATCAAAATTAAATGGAGAACGATATGAGCAACCTCGTAATAGATGGAAATAATTTTGACCTCACCTTCGATGGCCGCCTGGTTAACCTCTCGAATTGGACGCCCGACATCGCCAAGGCCATCGCCAAAGAAGAGGGTCTGGAGCTGACGGATGCCCACTGGGATATCATTAATCTGATGCGCGATTATTATTTCACGTATAACATTGCCCCCATCATGAAACTGCTGAAGCGCGAAATCGCCCGGAAATTTGGCGCTGAACGCACGACGGATGAAGCCATCAACTCCCTGTTTCCCAGTGGCGTTCAATATCAGGGGACCAAGATTGCCGGCATCCCGGTTCCCATGCTGGACTCGGAACTGGAGCAGGACGTCCAGATAAGGAAAGCTGGCATAAAATCAGACTCACAGCACTACAGCGATGACTTTGATTTCAGGGACAGGCATATCAAAGTGTATCACAGCGGCAATCTGGTCAACCTCGAAGACTGGGATGAGGATCTGGCCGTGCATATGGCCCAAAAGGAAGGTATCGAACTGACGGATGCGCACTGGGTGGTGCTGCGTTATCTGCGCAAAGTCTATTTCCAGTACGGCATCACGCCGATGGTGAAAATACTGATGAAACACATGGGAGAGGAACTGGGCACGAACATCAGCGACCATGATTCGCTCTACCGCCTGTTTCCCGGCGGCCCTTCCCGCCAGGGTTCCCGTATTGCCGGTCTGCCGGCACCGCAGGGCTGCATCGACGATTAAAGAGAAATCACAAAAAATCGCTCTTATTATCGGGGATATGTTGGGCTTCGCGTTGCTCTGCGCCAACCTACGCATTTTATTAGTGTTCAGGAATAATCCCGTAGGTTGGCGCTGAGTAAAACGAAGCCCAACAAATAGGCAGAAATGGAATCATTTGGGCTGAGCCGTGAAGATATAAATACGGCAGTAACAGACCTGATTTGACTCCGGCTTCTGAAAATATCAACTAACCGGAATGCGCAATACCTTGCCCACCTGCAAAACATTGCCGCGCAGGCCGTTGCTGCGTTTCAGTAACGCGATGCTAATGCGGTAGCGAGCGGCAATCCCGGACAGGGTTTCACCGCGGGCAATAATGTGTTGTTTTTGCTTCTGCTGCGCCAGCAGCGTGCCAGGAGGCGGGTTGGCGTGAAAATAACTGCGTACGCCTTTCAGAATAGCCTTGGCCAACGCCTGTTGATGGCGACCACTTTTCAGCTTGCGCGCTTCCGCCGGGTTGGAAATAAACGCGGTCTCCACCAGAATGGACGGCACATCCGGCGCTTTGAGTACCTGGAAACCAGCCCGTTCAACCCGTGATCCATGCAGGTGGCTCACGCTTTTCAGATTATTCAGCACCCGTGAGGCAACATCATTGCTATCTTCAATGGTGGAATTCTTTACCATATCCACCAGGACCATTTTCAGCAGATCATCCTTGTCGTCCAGACGGACGCCACCAATCAAATCCGATCGGTTTTCCGAACGCGCCAGAAAACGGGCCACCTCACTACTGGCACCCCGTTCTGACAGCACAAAGACCGAGGAACCATGCGCCTTTCTATTGCGAAACGCATCGGCATGAATAGAGACAAATAAATCGGCCCGGTTTTTCCGGGCTATCCTGACCCGTTGTTTGAGGCTGACGTAATAATCGCCCTTACGGATCATGACCGGCGTCATGCCCGGCTCCTTGCGAACAAGTTTTTCAAGCCGCCGGGCAATGGCCAGCACCACATCTTTTTCGCGCAGGCCGTGCGGGCCGATGGCGCCGGGATCCTCACCGCCATGTCCGGCGTCGATGGCCACAATGACATTACGCGTGCCGTTGTGTTGCAGGGCATAGGACTTACGGGTTTTTTTAACGGCCTGTTTTTTACCCTCATACAGATCGATCACCAGGCGGTGGCCGTAGTTCCCCTGGGGTTTGAGAATAAAGCTTTTCGGCTGTACCGTATTATGATTGTTGAGATCAATGACAAACCGTAATTCATCCTGATGGCGCCGGGCAAAACGGATGGCGCGGATATGAGTTCCAGTATAGTCGAAGTGGGGCAGCCGGCCGGAGAAGCGGCTGGATTTCAGATCAATCACCACCCTGTCCGGCGCTTTCAGAGAAAAGACCGTATACTCGACCGGTGCACTGAGATCAAATACCAGCCGGATATTGTCCGGCGCCGACCACATGCGAACATTTTTGACTTCAACCGCAAAGCTGGCTGTCGCCAGACAAAACAGCGAAATGAATGTCAGTATCCGCCTCATGCCCCGTGTTTATCCCCACGTCAGAAGATTGAATAGTCTAATTGTGCATGAGAACACAGATTTTTCAAGTGGAAAATTCAATATTTCTATGAAGATAGGCTGTTTTCTTACAGGAATTTATTAATAGTGCTCATTTCCTGCAGACAGATCACCGATCAGACGAGTGCAGTGACTGCATTACATGGCGTCCCCGATCCGTGCCTGCCCGTATCTGCGCCCACCGCCCCGCATCCTGGTACTGGAGCAGAATATTGATGTCCGCCGGCGGCAACATGCCTTCACCCTGCTGCGGCCATTCCACCAGAGAAACCGCCTCATCAGCAAAACAGTCTTCCGCCCCCATGTAGGCCAGCTCCTGCGGATCGGTGAGGCGATAAAGATCAAAATGGTAAACGTGGCGTAGCGGCCGTTCATCCTCTGACTGGATTTCATAAGGTTCCAGCAAAGTGTAGGTGGGTGATTTGACTCGGCCGACGTAACCCAGACCCCGCAGGAAGCCCCGGCTGAACGTGGTTTTTCCCGTGCCCAGATCACCGTACAGAAAAATCAGGCAGCGGGGCGGGCAAACCGCCGCCAGGGTCTGCCCCAGATTTTCCGTCGCCGCTTCATCGGCCAGCAGAATATTCATATCTTCAAAGTGAATCGGGGTTTACCAGACGCCGAATGACCGGCATCAGATCGCTGGCGATCAACCCCCGTTCACCGATCGTTTTTACGGCAATATCGGCGGCACGCGCATGCAGACAAACGCCCAGTTGCGCCGCCTCTGAACAGACATCAGCACCGTCCCGTCCCTGTGCGATCCCCTGCGCCATCAAAGCGCCGATAATCCCCGACAGCACATCCCCCATGCCGCCGCTGGCCATGCCCGGATTGCCAGCATTGCAAACGCCCATCCCGGTCTTGCCGGCCACCAGCGTTCCCGCGCCCTTGAGGACACAAACCCCCCCGTACTTCGCCAGTAAGGCTCTGACCGCACTAAAGCGATCCGTCTGTATCTGCTGAACAGTCTGCCCCAGCAGACGCGCCGCTTCGCCCGGATGCGGCGTCAGCGCCCGGTTGGCCCCCCGCAACATAACCTCGGGTAACGACCCGCAGGCCATGAGATTCAGGGCATCGGCATCCAGCACCAGCGGCTTGCCGCAGGCCACCACGTAACCCAGCATGTCCTTGCTCCAATCACCTTGTCCCAGGCCCGGGCCGATAACGATCACGGTGGCGCGATCAGCCAACCGTTCAAGACCCTGCGCCTGTTCCAAGCCGTGACACATCAGTTCTGGCCGGGTACTGCTGATGAACGCCGCATGGCTTTCCCGCGTGGCCAGACTCACCAGACCTGCACCGCTTCGCAACGCGGCCTCCCCCGCCAGACGCAGTGCGCCACCCATGCCATGATCACCGCCAATCAACAACACATGCCCGGCATTACCCTTGTGTGCATGGCGGGGACGCGGCGGCAAACATTTTTTCAGGCGCGCATAGTCCAGCCGTCGCGCGGCCGGCGTCTGCTGGGTATAAATAGCTTTGGGAACATTGAGATCCGAAAAATACAGCTCGCCGCAATACTGGACGGCTTCGCCTGTCAGCAAACCCTGTTTGAGACCGATGAAGGAAATCGTGCAGGCCGCCTGTACCGCAATACCACAAACCATGCCGGTATCGGCATTCAGGCCGGAGGGCAGGTCCAGCGCCAGCACCGGACAGGAACTTTCATTGATAATCTCAATAGCCCTGCGGTACTCCGGACTCACATCGCCATGCATGCCTGTTCCCAGCAGGCCATCGACTATCCATTCAGCCTGTAGCTGATTCTGGCCGTGGAACCCGACCGTTGTCAGCCCCGCACCCAGCAGACGCTGCATGGCTGCCAGCGCATCCCCCGTTAACCGGCTACTCTCTCCCACCTGAAATACGCTGACATCGAAACCGTTTTCGTGCGCCAGTCGCGCCAGCACAAAACCATCACCACCATTATTGCCACAACCACAAAACACGCTGATGCGCCGGACATCCGGCCCGTGAGTACGCAGCAGGGAAAAAGCGGCTTCGCCGGCTCGTTCCATGAGCACGCTGGAAGATAGACCGTGTTCCTCAATCGCCAGGCGATCCAGTTCACGGGTTTGCGCAGCCGTATAGAGAAGATAAGGTAAGGAACCCATACCGCTTATAATAGCGCGTTATACCGAGATCAAAAAATCAGGGCAGACTGTCAAGCAAACGACGCCTGAGAACGAGCCGACACAATCAGCTCATGGGAGGGGGTTAAACGGCCTGCGGCAACTCGATGGGCAAACCAAGGCGCGTCCAGGACATCAAACCACCACGCAGGTTAAAGACTTTATCAAAGCCCTGCTGTTGCAGGAACATGCAAACCTGGGCAGAACGAGCACCGCTACGACAGATGATCACCAGCTCTTTATCCTGTTGCAGTTCATTCAGGCGCACCGGGATAGTGGCCATCGGTATGACTTTCGCGCCGGGCATGCTCCCACGGGTAAATTCGTTTATCTCACGCACATCAATGACGTGAATATCATCGGGCTGGTCCTCCAGACGCTGAGCCAGCTCCGGGGCGTCGAGTTCTTTAATGCTCCTGTACATATCGTTCTACCCTTCTCTGGTTAGTTTTCAATATTATATATTAGCAAATACTAATATTTCAACCCCAGTATTTCAGTAGGTGATTTATTTTGTTGATTTTTATACATATTTAAAGATCCCTGCTGCGAGCAGGATCTCCGCTGTCCCAGTTCAGTTCAGGCCGTTATCAGGATTTTTGTTCCAGGCTGGACTCCAACTTCATTTTTATCGCTTGCGGGTATTTTTTCTACGCGATTTATGCGCTTTGTCTGTGGCTGCTTTGATTTCTAATCGGTTATCCGGGTTCTGCTTTTCCACCGGCATAAGACCGGCCAGCATTCGAAGCTGCTTAATATCTTTTTCATCAAGATCTTTCCATTTTCCGAGGCGCAGATACCGCTTCAATTCTATACTGCCATAACGAATGCGAATCAGACGACTGACGGTAAACCCCACCGCTTCCCATAAACGCCGAACTTCACGGTTGCGGCCTTCACGCAGGATCACATGATACCAATGATTGCTGCCCTGCCCGCCTGAATCCAGAATCTGATCAAAATGCGCCAACCCGTCGTCCAGTTCGACTCCGGTTTGTAGTTGTTTAAATACTTCCAGACTCGCTTCACCACGCACGCGCACGGCATACTCACGCTCGACTTCGGTTGAGGGATGCATCAGGCGATGGGCCAACTCGCCATCAGTCGTAAACAGCAGCAGGCCGGAGGTGTTAATATCGAGTCGGCCAATGGCGATCCAGCGACCCCGCCCGAGTTTCGGCAGAGCGTCAAAAATCATGGGACGACCTTGCCCATCATACCGGGTACACACTTCACCCAGCGGTTTGTTGTAGGCAATCACCCGCAGACGCGGGGCAATGTTCAGCTTGCGAAGAGGTTTGTTATCAAGAGTGATTTTATCATTCTCACCCGGATCAATTTGATCACCCAGGCTGGCCACGCTGCCGTTGATTTTGATACGTCCAAGCTCGATCCACTTTTCAACTTCACGCCGTGAACCATAACCGGCGCGGGCAATAATTTTTTGTAATCGTTCTTTCAATAGAGGTCACTGGTTGCTGGATCATAGGTAGGTTGGGTAGAGCGACACATTAACTATTTATAGGCTCGGCAAGTTCATCAATATCCGTTGCTGTTTCTATTTCAGGTGATATTTCATCTGAAATGTCCGCATCCGTTTCTTTCAGAATCTCTTCATCCACTACCCTCTCGATGTTTTCACCGGGCAGGCTCAGTTCCAGCTTTTCATTGATAGAATCAATGTCCCGAATTTCGGCCAGACTGGGCAGGTCTTCCAGGTTACTGAGATTAAAATAATCCAAAAAGCCTTTGGTGGTGGCATACAGGGCAGGCTTGCCCGGTACATCACGATGCCCGACAATCTTGACCCAGTCGCGCTCGATGAAGGCCTTGATAATATTTGAACTCACGCTAACGCCACGCACTTCTTCAATCTCGGCACGGGTGACGGGCTGACGATAGGCAATCAGGGCCAATGTTTCCAGTGAGGCGCGAGAGTAGCGCGCGGGCCGTTCTTCCCATAATTTCGATACCCATTCAGCATAATTCTGTCTGATTTGATAACGGTAGCCGCTACCGACTTCCTTAAGCTCGATGCTGCGATCCGCCGTTTCCTCCTGTAGTTGGCTAATGGCCACCCTGATAGCCTCTCGTCCCGGATGACTCTCCTCGGAGAATAAGCTCATCAAGCGGTTCAGGCTCATTGGTTCATCCGAGGCGTAGATCACAGCTTCCAGGATCTTTTTCAGTTCATCTTTGTTCATAGTTTCAATATCGAGTTCGGTTAACAACTTACCTTGCCAACGGCTTTTACATGAATCGGACCATAAGCTTCGGTCTGCACCAGTTCCAGCATGGATTGCCTGAGCAACTCGAGAATCGCCAGCAGGGTCACGACCACGCCACCACGCCCTTCATCCGACGTAAACAGTTTGCTGAAATCAGTAAACTGTTCGACTGAGACCACACTCAATATACGCGACATGCGTTCACGCACCGACAGGGGTTCCATCGGAACATGATGCTTTTCGTACATGGATGCACGTTGCAACACGTCCCTGAACGCTGACAGGACATCTTTCATATCGATCTGTGGCGGCTGGCGCACGATTTTTAGATCAGGCGATTCAACGTCTACCGGAAACACGTCACGTCCCACCCGTGGCAGTATGTCAATGTCTTCAGCGGCCTGCTTGTAACGCTCATACTCCTGTAACCGACGAACCAGTTCGGCGCGGGGATCATCCTCATCCTCACTTTCAGCGGTCGGACGCGGCAATAACATGCGGGATTTGATTTCCGCCAGCATCGCCGCCATCACCAGATATTCGCCCGCCAGATCCAGACGCAGTTCCACCATCACGTCCACATATTCCACATACTGGTGCGTGATGTCAGCAATCGGAATATCGAGAATATTGAGGTTCTGACGTTTAATCAGATACAGGAGCAGATCCAGCGGTCCCGCGAAAGACTCGGCCAGAAACACTTCCAGCGCATCCGGCGGAATATAGAGATCCTTCGGCAATTCAGTGACGGCGGTTCCCTGCACGATGGCAAAAGGCATCTCCGTCTGTTCAGTGACGCTGGCCGCTTCTTCCTGATGGTTTTGTTCTGTCATTGCCTTTTATATCTGGGGTATCCCCACGAATATTTTTTAAAAGTCAGACACTTATCTGTCCGCCAATGAACGCGAATAGACGCCAATAAAGGCGACAGCATTGATTGGCGTATTCTGTGCCTCAGGCACATCAACATAA
>CAZQVV010000065.1:0-14666 GCA_964596835.1 uncultured Thiohalophilus sp.
ACCGGCTTTTGCCGAAGTGCTGGCTTGTCCGGATCACCCGGCTGACATTTATACGGCCTCGACATACTCCTGAAGAATCATATGGAATATCCTGCCATCACTGCGTTTTAGCGGCTGCTCACCCATGACTGTTCGTCCTGTGGAACATTCTTGTTGTCTGTAGCTGCGCTATCTCGAATATCCAGATATGAATATGATCCCCCGGAATCTCAAGCTCTACTATGTCTATATCATAGTCTTCTGAATGATCACCTTCATCGCTTCGCGATAGGGATCTACAAACACCTTATGGCGATACTTCGGAATCCATACGAAATGATACATGAGACGATAAACGTGATGCCTATTCCTCTGAAGTTCCATGAGTTGGATAGCTTAACTTGGGACAAGCCCAAGTCACACTATCCAGCTCGGGGGCAAGCCCCCGAGATTTTCGCTTTGCGGTTAAAAAAAGATATTAGAATCACCCGGTTGCATGCATATCATGGAAATAAGTTCGGTCTAATGTTGAGGTGGGAGCGCCATCATCCCTGAAAAACTATCCTTTAACCTATCGAAATTTTCCGTGCATTGTTTAGGGCAGCTTAACACATGACGAATTCTGTCAGTCAGAGGCTCCCCCGCCTCAGTATCCCAATAACCTGGGCAATGAATTTCCCGTGCAAGATGCAGAGGCGAAACAATCAGAAATGGTGTGCGGTACAGCCAGCGCTCGGCCAGCACAATGGCCTCTGCTCGCTGTCCTCCCGGATAAGTCCGAAGAAGTTCCAGAATAAAGAAATCCGTTTCTTTGATGCGCTGGGGCGTGAGTAAGGCAATCGTTTCAGCATAGGTGATAGAAAATACAGAAGAATGTTTTCCAACAACAGATTGAGCTGAACGGGTTAATGCCATTCCAAGCGCTTCGCCATTGGTGATCACAAGTGTGGATATTGGATAACTGCTCCCGATTTCAGGCAAGGAAATGCTTCTCCAGCTTCTCCCGGTTTTCCAACAGACCGGTGTCGTTAGTATTTTCAGCGATACGGCCTCGCGTCATCACGACAACCCGATCCACATAAGGGTGGATCAGTTTCAACCGGTGCTCAACGATAATCATGGCAAAACATTCCGCTTGCTGGAGTTGATCAATGCCATGCAGAAGCTCACCGGCGCTTTTCTGGGAAAGGCCCGCCAGCGGTTCATCCAGCAGTAGCAGGGAAACCTTATGCATCAACACCATGGCTACGGCCAGAGCCTGTCTTTCCCCTCCGGACATCAGTCCTGCCCGGATCGATTCTCTTCCCTTCAAGACGGGAAAGGCCTCCATCACTGAATCAATGTCGCGAGCAGTGCGCTGTTTCCCGTTCATCGCGGCAAGTTCCAGATTGTCCGCAACGCTCAGTCCGGCGAAGATATTTCTGGTTTGTCTTAGATATGCGATGCCACGGTCAACAATCACATCTGTTTCAAGATCGGTAATATCTTCGTCGCGAAACACGATACGCCCACTGCTTTCCGGTATTTCAGCGACCAGGGCGCGGAGCAATGTTGATTTGCCGCACCCGTTTGGCCCGATTAACCCCAAGCGTTGCTCACGGGGTATAGTTAATGAGAGCCCATTCAGCACGGGGCGCCCGCCATAGCCCGCGGCCAAGCGGTCGATTTTTAATAGTAGATCACTCATAAGCCGATTAAAATCTCGCGGTTTTCTTCTCTGTCCAGCACTTCCATGGTTGGGCCGCCATCAAGGATAGCGCCTTCCTGTAGCAGATAGGATCGTTCCGCCACTTCCGCGACAAAGGCGCAGTTGTGTTCAACCAATGCAATGGTGGTTCCGTGATCGCTCAGTTGTTTAATCAATTTGGCGATTCGGCTGATCATCACGGGAGACATTCCGGACGTTGGTTCATCCAGCAGCAGCACCTCAAATTTTCCGGCCATAAGGCGCGCCAGAGCCAGTATCTTCTTATTGCCAAATGACAATGCGCTTGCAAGCCGATCAAAGGGTGCCTCCACCCCGGCTTTTGTCAGCCACATGACAGCTTCTTCCTCCAGTTTCTTTTCGGCGTGTTGCTGGAGTAATGATGTCCATACCGTTTGGCCGGGATGATCATGCAGCGCCAACAAGACATTCTCGATAATCGTCAGGTTCTCAAAAACCCGCACATCCTGAAACATTTTCCCCAACCCTTTTCTGGCCACTTTCCAGGGAGCCACACCGGTAATGGACTGCCCATTCAGCAGCACAGCACCGCCATCCGGTACGATATCTCCTGTAATAGCATGAAACAGCGTTGTTTTCCCCGCCCCGTTCGGGCCGATAAAGGCCGTGACTGTTCCCGGTAACAGGGCGGCGTTCACCTCTCGCAATACCACGACATCACCAAAGTGTTTCCCCAGATTTTCGATGATCAATATCGGTTCGTTGCTCATTTTAGCGCAAAGTCTCCCGCCAACCCCCTGGGCCGCGCATACATGAGTATCACCAGAACAAAACCGTAGATGATTTCACGCGCATTGGCGGCAATGGCATCAGGCATTCCAATAAAACGCAACGCTTCCGGCAACAGCATCATGACCACGACGCCAAGAATAGGCCCCTTGATATTGCCCGAACCCCCGAGCAGCAGCAGGGAGACAATGAAAATACTTTCCTTCAGCCCGAACGAAGTCGGATCGATATAGGTCACGTAGGAAGCAAACAGCCCGCCTGCAATGCCTGCGCATGCCCCTGCAACGGTCATCGCCGCAAGATGCTGCCGGAAAGCTGAAATCCCCAAGGATTCCGCCGCCCGTTCATTTTCTCTCAATGCCTTGAGACTCAATCCAAAGGGAGAGCGATAAAGCTTAAACAACAGGGGAAGCAGCAGTGCATTGATGATGCCGATCAATACGACATATTCCCACAGTTGCTGAACCTCCCAACCAAACAGATCGGGGCGCGGGATGCCGTAGATACCAAAAGCACCGCGCCCCAGTTCCACCCAGTTGTAGAGTACGACAAACACAATCATCTGAAATCCCAACGTCGTAAAAATGAAAAAGTCGCCACGAAACCTCAACGCCACAGCACCGATCAGCAGTGCCGCCAATCCACCGGCAACGCCTGCTCCGATAAGTGCGGCAGGGAAAGGCAGGGCGAGGGAAAAGATCAGTTCGCTGGCCAGGGGATTACCGGGCGTGCCGATCTGGAGTAGCGTAAAAGCATACGCGCCAATGCCGTAGAACCCGGCCATGCAGAAGACCAGTAGTCCGCCGAAGCCGGTCACCAGATTCATCGAGTAGGCCAGAATCGCATAGATTCCGATCATGACGATGATGTGAAGCAGATATTCTTCCATTATTCTTCTTCCAGCCGTTTGTGTGTTCCCAACAAGCCCTGTGGACGAAACAGCAGCACGCCAATCAATACGCTGAAGGTTACGAGATCCATCCATTGCGCCGGGAACTGCCATACCATGATGCTTTGCAGCAACGCCAGCAAGATGCCGCCAAACACCCAGCCAAGATACCGGTCGATTCCACCCGCCAACACAGCCACCGCCGCGATCAGCAGATAGCTCATGCCCATGTGCGGATCGATTCCCACATCCGCTGCAATGAGGCAGCCCGCAATGCCAGAGATAGCGCCGCTAAGAGCCAGCACGATAGCCCGGTAACGCATAAGCGGCAGCCCCAGTACCGGAATTAATTCCGGTTCATCGCCCATGGCCCATATCACCTTGAATGTTCGAACCCGCTTGATGGCGATGCCAAAACCAATGAGTACAACTGTGGCGACGCCGAATTGAATAAGCTGAATACTGGCCATCCTGACGACGCCAAAGGTGAACTGCGTTGTCAGTTCTTGCTCCATGATTTTCAGTTCATTGCCAAATATCATTGCCAGCACGTTCTCAATGATGATAAACGCGCCAAGGGATGCCACGATCACGGCGCCGCCGGAGACATGGTTTCGAAAGAGCGGACGATAGAGCCAAAGCTCGGAGAGGTAGCCCGCGATGGCTCCCGCGAACACACCAAGGAGAGAGGCAAACCAGATAGAGAGATCGAGCCATGTATGCGCGGCATAGGCGGCATATGGCGCAATCAGAAAGATCCCGGCAAAGGCAATATGGAATATCCGCAATGCCCGATAAACGAGACCAAATGCACAGGCCAACAGGGCAAACAGCGCACCGTTAACCAGTCCGTTGGCGATAAGCTGAAGTAACAGATCCATTAACTCGCCACCCTCAAGGCAAACCAGGCTGATACCGACGGGAATTCGGATGCCAGTTCCGGGTACTCGCTCAATGCCTTGCGGATCCTGCGGCCAAACGCGAATCTGTCCGTATAGCCAAGCATGCTGGCAAGCTCCTTTTTACTGAGGCCGGGGTGTTCGGCAATGGCCTTCTCCACCAGATCCAGCTCGGCTTTGGCCAGATATTCCCGATAGCCCAGTTTATCGTTTTGACCCGCTTCCCTGCCAGCGTGGGTTAGATAGACGGGAAGATGTTCCGTTTCCATGAGTTCACTGCCAGCCAGTGTCGCCCGGATTACGGCATACGCCACGGCATTGTGTAATTCGATCAAATTGCCGGGCCAGTTATAGCGATCCATCAGGGCAAGCGCTGCGTGAGAAATCATTCGTACAGAGGATGCGCCACCATGGCAAGACTGCTGCAAATGAGCAGTTGCCAGCAGAGGGATATCTTCACGTCGATCCCGCAGTGGTGGAAGAAAAATCTCGATAACCCGTTCGGCGCCAGCGCGGCGTTGAAGTGAATCCACGATATCTGAAGCCGCCTCCGGGGTAGTGCCTGCCACCACCTGGATATCCAGTGGAATGGACGGGCTGAATTCATCAAGCATGCGTTTACGGAGCGATGTAAATATATCCTGGCGTATATCAACGGGCAGGTTTTCAATGCGATCAATAAATAACAGTCCGCCATTGGCCTGTTCAAGAAGCCCCTTGCTGCCGGGAGTGCCGCCTTTTGACGGCAAGCCGAAGATCAATTTCCTCATCTCATCGGCAGCATGCAAAAATGTCCCCGCGCTGACCAGCGGAGCTATACGGCGTTTCTGGCTTTGATCGTGAATTGCCTGTGCGACCAGCCAGTGTCCGCTGCCCCATTCCCCCGAGATCACCACCATGCAATCCGGCTCATTCGCTGCCCTGCGCACCTGTTCGGCGGCGCGTTTGACCACCGAATTATTTCCGGACAAGACCAGGGGATTGACTGAGGGGATGCGATTCCGTACCGCGGAGAGATGCCGTCTGATTTGCGCTTGCTGGAGAACCGCCTCCACCATCCGGGCCAGCAATTCGGGTGTGAACTCCTGCTTATGCAGGAACATCAAGGCTCCGGCTTCAGCGGAATCGAGTACGGCATCGGTATCGCCATAAGCTGAAACCATAATGACCGGCTGCAACTCATCGCGTGCCAGTATCTCCCGCAACAGGTGCAGACCTTCCCGTCCACTATCCAGGCGCATATCCAGAATGATCAGATCAAAGGTGTATGGCCGGAACAGTTGCCGAAATTCTGCTTCGGATGCAGCTTCAACAATAGAGAAAGCACGCCCGAGCGAAGAAGTCACGGACGTGCGGAATTCATCACTATCATCAACCAGGAGTATATTTCTTGCACGCATGGTGAGAATAATGCAATATTGGCCGCATATGTCAACAGGAGGCATGCAAATGAGTAAAAGCAAATGGCTAATTGTGCTGGTGGTTGCCGTTGTGATTGGCGTAGTTTTTGTATTGTTCCACAATAATGGAGCAATACAAAAAAATACTTCTGTTACAGACAAAAGCAGTATCGTTGTTGGGGCGCTACTTCCACTTTCTGGGGAAGCTGCCTCTTATGGCGAAGATTGCCGTAAAGGGATCGAATTGGCTTTCATGGGCGCGGGGAAAAAACTTGGACAGCCAATTAAGGTTGTTTTTGGGGACACTAAGGCTGATCCTAAAACGGCCATTGCAGCCTTCAACAAGGTAGTAGATATTGATAAGGCAGATGTAGTTATTGGAGGGATGTTTTCATCTACGACACTGGCAATAGCGCCCTTGGCGCAGCAGAGAAAAATCCTCCTTTTATCACCAACTTCAGGTGATGAGAGAGTTGCGGCCACTGGTAACTTTATTTTTTCAATCTATCCACCTGCATCATGGGAAGGTGCATTTATGGCGGCTAGAATAAAGCAGGATGAACTGGAACGTGTTGTTGTATTATATCAAGATCAGAGTGCCGCCAAGTCTATTGCCGAGTCATTTTCGGTAAAAATTAAGAAACGTGGTGGGAAAATATCCCTCATGGAAAGTATTAGTGAAGATCGCTTAGGGTATAGATCACTGATTAATAAAGTCGCCTCACTACATCCTACGGCAATCTATATTTCCGCTTATAGAGATCCGGTTGCTCAATTGATTATCTTAGCCAGGGAGGCAGGTATAAAAAGTCATTTTTTCAGTCAGTCTTCTTTATTTGATGAGAAAGTGCTTTCGGATTATGCAGGGAAGCTTAATGGTGTAACTTTTTCTGGGCCATTCTTTAGTGCTGAAAGCAAACGAACTCTTGTAGCACAATTCTTGGCAAAATATCAGGCGAAGTATCATGAAAAGCCTTCTGTATGGTCTGCTTATGGCTATGATGCAGCAAAGATAATTATTAATGCATTGTATCTCACTAAGACGGAGGGAGGTAGCATCCAGGATAAACTTCCTGGCATGACCTATAACGGTTTGACAGGAAAGACGAAAATTAGAAAAGATCGGAGTGTTGAGAAAGAAATGACCCTTTACACAATCAAAGGGAATAAGTTTATCGCACAATAATGGGACAACTGTAATGAATGAGCTGGCAGGCCATATATTCGAGGCACTTACTGGGAAGACAAGAATTAACAAAAATCACTTGGTAGAAAAGAAATGAAAGTATACACAATTAGTAATAATCAATTTATAGTGCTTGAATAATTATGCCGATTGGGTTACAGAAAGAAATACACTTTAGAGAACTAAAAGAGACATCAGTTCAAGTTTGGCCAATAATTGAGGCCCAAATGCTTCAAGTTGATCCCCTTATTTTCCGGGGCATTAAAGTAGACATGGAACGCTACATGGCTATAAGAAGAAACAAGCTTTTGCTCAGACCATTTCTTGCTCGAATGTGTATTGAGCTGAATCCTAAATTAAACTGGAATAGTTTCTTGCCTTTTCTTGGTGCTGTTGAGATGCTTAATATATCAAGCTACCAAAGTAACTTTTGTTTCGATGAAAAAGGCCACCTTTCAACAAAAAGGGATAGGGACAATCAATTTATATGTTCGATGATTTCTTTCAGTAAATCATTGGAGTTGTTGGGAGATATGGGAAGTGCATTCAATTCTGATCAGGTAGCCTTCATTCTGCACCGGTTTTCCGAATCAAATAGTCAAATATATGAAGGGCAGTATTGCGACCTGAATATTCTATCAATTGATGAAATATGTAATTTTCCTGACATTGAGGGTTTTCTTGAAGCGTATATAAACCGTTGTCGTTTGATAGGTGGATCGACATTCAATGTTTGCAGTTCGGTTAGCACTTGCGATTTCGAGTCCAATATTGCTTGTTGTCTACAGGAATACCTGATTTCTCTAGGGATAGCAGCGCAGATGATCAATGATTTAGCTGATTTTATTCCGCACAAATCACGGATTTATGCCGCACCATTAGCTGATTTGACAATGGGAAGGTTGACATTACCTGTTTATTATTTGTATCAACATGGATATCCCATTATAGAATGGCGGGACAGATTGATAAGTGGCGGTGGTGGTGCTAACGAAGAAAAATATTGCAACCTTATACTTGATGCCCTGTTTGAAATAAATATCGAAAAACACATTCGATTGCTTATTCGATCAAGAATATTCCCAGAAATAAAGAAGAGCCTTCGCATATTATCCAGACATTGTTCAAATGACGCTGTAGAAAGGTTCGCTTTTGCATTTCATTTTATTTATGGGTCAAGATTGCTGTCTTTCTTCAGGAAATAGAGATCAACAGGTCAGGGGGGAGGTATGAAAGTTTATAGATGTGATATAGATATAGAAAAATATTGCTTCGTTATGCTTGGTTTTGATTCAGAGGAAAATATTAGTAGGAATCGAAATGTTGCAAGCTATTTCTTGCCAGAAGAGTTTCCCCTGCCTACTGGCGAAAAGCGCGAAATTAATGAAATAAATAATATTTTATCTAAGACAGAAAACCTTTACCCCTACGATAGAACAGGTGCCACCCAGAAATCGGTAGATTTATCCTTCAACGGCTATCCGGTAGGAGGTAATCCTAAATATAAGGACGTGGTAACCGCACTAAATAATGGTATCAATACCGCAATTGCCCACAAAAATAAGGCTAGGCCCGATTCCTATCCAGAAGAATTACATACGTTGGAGAAAGATGTCATCTTTAAGAACTCAAAAAATGGCAATATCTGGATTCCATATCCCATTATCGATCATGGTATTTGTATTGCGATTCTGATTGCCTATATCAGTGAAAATGACGTCGTCGCTGTTTTACAGCAATTTGATGGGCACAGGGATAGTATCATCCAGGACTTTTTGGATGAACTCATACGAAACAATATTAAATGTCCCACAGTTGATATTGGTTCATTGGATGACATTCTGACACTGTTCTCCCTCATTGCTTCATTTTCCGGCTTTAAGACCGCAGAAGTTGAGAGTTCTTCCGTGAACTTCAAGTTATATGCTAATCTTCAAGATGGGTTCGTCCTCTATGAATGTCCTTTGCCAAAACCATTCAATGAGATATCAATAAAGTATGTCATTAGTAGTGACCCTTCAAATGTTTCAGAGTTGCCAAGAGGTTTAACTATAGAATCAGTTAGGTCAACTATTATTAGGCTCGTGAATTTGCAACGACCACGCATTCAAACATTTTGTCAAAGATTATGTGCAATAAAGGAGTCTGCCAAAGCCGCCATCATGGCGCGGAACTTTTCGCATAATGTGGGTAGTCATGCGCTGGCGAATCCAAATATATACCGGAAGATCGGCCTGGCTATTGATGACAAAAAGATTAAACCGCGTCTGGAAACATTTCACTCCTATATGCAAGGGAGGCTGGACTTTCTTGCGCGGGCAATCTCCGACCAATCAGGCAGGCCTGAACCGCTTTTTTTCCTGAATGATGTGATGAATGGGTTCTTCAAACAGGGTGTGTTACTGGATACATTGGTTGATGATGCCGGATTTCCCGCAGAAAAAATTAAGTTTTGTGTGGCAATTGGCAAGGAAGATGGTGGGAGTTCCGCTGTTTATGAGTGGAGTAAAGACACGCATTGTTTTTCATGTGCAAAGCCGCTCAGCGATGATCCTGTTGTGGGTATTCCCGGGGGCATGGTGGGAACACACGCTCTCTATGCTTTTCTGGAGAATATTTTACGCAATGCTGTGAAATATGGCGCTGGCGTGGAAAGCCTTAAAGCAGGGACGGAGAATGAATTAGAAATTCACCTTCAACTGTATCAGTGCTCTGGTCAGCGTAGTGACAGCGAAGGTGTGCAGCCAGCATGGATACTCAGTGTGTGGGACAATGTCAGTGATGGAGGAAATTGCGCCGATATTCGTAATCACATCAACACCCCTCTAATCCAGGAAAAGAAAGACGGAGCCTTGAAATCGGAAGGGCATGGCATTCAGGAGATGAAATTGTGCGCCGAGGCGCTTGCTGGCGACCTGCGCTTCCCTGTGGATAAGGGGAAAGTCCAAGCAGGCCAGGCACTTCGTTGCTATGTGAAGAGGGCGGATGATAAGGGTCGACTGGTTTATGACCTTCTCCTGCCCAATCCGGTACTGCTGGGCATCGTACCACTTGGCGATGAGATCGACCCCGATACGCCTCCTCCTTATGTGAAGTACTACAAGTCGATTGATGAATTGGCCGAAGATGGCGCTCAAATAGGCGTATTGCTGGATAATGGATGTAGCGACAAGGGTACCGTGTTGAACCGAATCGCCCAACTGCACACGTGTCTGCCGTTCAGGTTGATGGTGCTTACCGAAAAGAAAGAGGATGCAGGTAGCCCATGTTCATGGGAGAAAACATTGGAGGGAAAAACGCTAAATAAGGGCGTTGATTTCCAATGGGGCAAACAGATCCCCCACAATCGCCTTCGTATCCATGCCGATAAAGCTTTGTGGGATGTATTAAAATCCGGAAATCCGAATGGCGATAAGTTTATTGGTTGTACGGCATGGCAAGCTGTGATGCTGCGTGCCTACGATAGCTGGTTACGCGCATACAAAAAAGTGCCTGAAGGAAAGTGGAATCTTTGTATTGGTTTCGATCATGGTGGTAGCACAAATATTACGCGTTGGGAAACAGGTGTGAATGCCATCAATGGAGATGCAAACACCTGCATTGCCATTAGCGTTGTGAGTAAAAACGAAAAACAACAGGGACTGCTGTTAGCGCATGGTGTCACGTTCACTGGGGATGAGAACGGCAATAATAAAAAATTGCAGGTCAATAACGGAATCAAAGACAGTCTCCTGATGTTCGATAATCACAAGAAGGCATTTGGCGTTCCCCCCGATGACACAAAATTCTACCAGGGAATGGGTAAAAACGAAGGCCTGACGCTGTATCAGTCAATGACTTCACCTCCGCAGAGCGGATTGGGCTTTGGCCTGTTTGTTTATTCCCTGGTCGAAGGCGCATTGACGAGGGTTTATACGCTGGATGAGCGGGTGGCCGAGGCTGTGAGTGATGACCTAGGGAAGGTAGATGATGATAATGTTTCTGCCTATAACAGCGCAAATATCATGCCGCTTTTTCGATTTGATCGAAAAAATAAAAAGTTCTATATTTCCAAGGCGAAATTGAATGTTAATAACGATATTTTCAAGTTGGGTAAACCGTCACTGGATGATGCCGATGTACTCCTGATCCATGAAGGGGTGATGGATTTGTTGTCCAATAACGAGGTGGGTATATGGCAGCGGGAAAAGGACGCACCAAAGCTGTTTGCGCATGCCCCCTTTGTAGTACGGGTATCCGGCAGAGGGCGCGAAACTAGGCATCTGGATGATGCCATATCCTTCCTCGAATTCAACGAACTAAGTGGCAATACTTATCAAGAGATGAACAAACCCAGATTAGTGAAGGCGTTACTTGGCTCATCCGGAAGTTATAAAGCAGCATGCAAATCAAAACTCATTCAGTCATCAACTGGCGGTGAATAGTGAGCTATCTTATTTTGCTAAAAAATTCCGGTGATTTTGCACTGTGGACGGGGGAAAAAAATGAGGGCGTTGTGCTCTGGCCCAATAATGATAAGCCGCAGAGGGTAGTCTGTGATAACTCTTCTCAGCAGCTACAGAACACGACCTCATGGATTATCGTTGCATTTCTGGAGGGTGAAACAAAAAGCAGAAGACCTACCGGTGACGCAAGTGAGGCACAAAAAAACCTGAAAGAAGCACTGAACAATATGCGCAGTTACAAGATATTCCATCATGCTGGAAGTTTGAATTACGGGGACGATGGTTATTCGAAGGTGATCGAAAAATTTGGAGGAGCAGGCTTTGTGGATGCCGGTTTTTCTATCGGTAATCTGATGAATTTTTCAGAGAAAGGAAGCTGGCCTTGGAAGGATAAGATCGATCCTGTGAAAAAAGCATTTATTGCGAAGCTAAAAAACGGGTCATCCGGAAATGGCAGTGAGAAAGATAACCTTTCGTTTGATCAGGCCATAACGCTTTTGGACGAGGCATGGGATATGGCCTCGATTTATTTCAAAATCGAAAAATCGGTCGAGGCGGTACGACAAGGGCTATTTCCATTATATGTGGATGTGAATTCTCTTTCACCGGAGGCCCAGCCCGAAGACTGGCGAGCGGCTCTTGAAGGAGCGCGTGTAGGCCTTGAGCAAGCATTGGATGCGGCAGGCTTACCAAAGGAATCGAACCAGATTCTGGAAAGCTGGCGGTCGTTACAGGAAGGATTAGATCAAGAACTTAAAACATTTCTTGATGCGGTCATTGCTTTGCTGGAAACCTCTATTCGAGTGCTGAAAGGAAAACTCGATTCATCTTCTGAGCAAGATCAACAATTGTTCGTTACAAGGTTCAGAGAACTTTCAAATGCCTGCGATTGCCGGGACAAGCGGCTCAAGCTATTTGATAGGCAAAAGGAAAGAGCAAGCGGGAAAGGTGGCAGCGAATGATTTTTGTCTCCATTGCGCAAACGGAAGCGTCCTTTTCTGCATTGCGGGAGATGGTTACGTTTGCTTCCCGGAAGCGCCCCTTTGTGGATGGAGTAATAGCGCACTGGCAACACATGGAGCTCTGCCTCGCGGGAGAGGAGAATGCCCAGGCATCTTTCGATGCCGCCGCTGCGGAAATTTCCCGATGGGTGGCTGAGGATGAGGTCACGATTCTGGTATCGGAAGTTCAACCACTGAAACTGAACCCATTGAATCCGGGAGTAGACAGTTTGTTGGCAGCCTTGATTCTTACTTTTCCCGAAGTGCGCTGGCTTTTTGGCACGATTCGAGGATATGGCAAAGGCAATGACGGAGAGCTTGATGACTTTCGCCGGAATCATGGTTTACAGCATCTCTTTCAACCATGGCAGACACCATTATTTGATGGCTCAGGCCTGCGAGATTGGGTGCGGCAGTGCGCCAAAAATGATAAGGAAAGCGAAAAGGATGCCGCATACCTTCCTCGTCGAGAGCAACTGGCTGTTGCCATGGATGAAGAGACCGACTACGCCTATCTGCATGCCTATACCGCCTACCGTTTCGGCTTCCGTGCGATGGCATTGACCCGTTGGAATGCCGTGGAAGCGGTGCTTGGAAAGAAAACCGACCCTGACGCAGAAGATAACCTTAAAATCGTATTGGAAGATCTGTATCTAAACTTCCCGGACGGTGGAAAGGGGATGTCAAAATTAGCGAAGAAAGCGGAAACATTATGTCGTCTGGAGACAACCGAACACCGAATCCTGATTACCTGCGGACACCATATAGCTGGGGATGCTAGAAAACGAGAGAATCGCGCGTACATTGCTGATCAGAGGCGTAATGGAAAGCATATTCAGTATCTGTACAAGCCGCATGGTGGTATTTTCTCGGTATGGGATAATTCAAAGTTAAGAATGAAGCTTACACATGGTGTTGGAGATGGCTATGAGTGGCCGCCGAACTGGAAGGCTATTGAACGGGTTCTCTCTTCTGCAAGCGACGATGAGACCCACAGCCATAGCAGTCCGGGAGTGCTATTGCAGATCGCACGGCATCTGTTGAATCGTGCCGAACGATTATTGGCTCATTCGATCACCACCGCGGAAGAAGCGGTTCGTGGCGCGGTACTGGCGACGGATGCGCTGGAACTGCTTGGCGGTAAAACCCCGACTTCCGCCGCCGAGGCTTTGGCACTGAAACATCAGTTTGCTCTTCACGCCGAATGCCAGTTCGTCGGCGTACAGCACAACATTTCGTTGGCGCCAAGATTTGAAGAAATCGAGCGCGATGCCAAATCGATCGCTCGCTGGTTTCGTCCTCGGGAGAAGAAAAAAACAGTACTCAATATTCAGATGGACATCATCAATCGGCTTGTTGTCGTGCTGCGGCAATACAATCAATTTGATGAGGAACTGGAGTGTCTGGGTAAGGTGCGCCAGCTTCAAAATTCAATCTACATGTTTAACTCCTGGCGAATAATCTACTGGCCTTTCCTGCGTTATTCGGAGTTCCTTCTCGCATCGTTTTCGAAATTCATGACAGCTATTTTTTTGTGGGCCACTGCTTTGATCTTGCTTGTCAGGCTCAACAGCCATTTGCCTTTCAATAGAGTCGTGGAAGGTGCTGTCAGTGCCTTCTTTGCCGGTAATCCGATTGCCGGAGAAGGTACGTTGATTATGGTTTGCAGTACAATCGCAGTACTCGCGGGACTTGCACATCTTGGTATCTTTATTTCTCACCTGTATGTACTGGTGAGCAAGCGGTAACGCTATTTCAATAATGGAGTTTGATAGAGGGGAATGGAATGTGTAAACAAGAGTGTGGTTGTGATGTCAGGACAAAATGGCGGATTTTTTTTGCTATCCTCATGTTAATTGCCGCCGCTGGAATAGGCGGACATGTCTGGTCGCTGGACAGCCAATTGCCTATCAGGGAAATCACTGGGCATGTGACGATAACTACAGAAACACCGGAACATCATGTGGCCAAGGGATCAACAGCGGACAAGAAAACGGATGAAAATCCCCCGAAAGATGTAGATAACAAAGGGATGCTTCAGTCTTTAGCAAAAACTGTCACCGCGCCTTCCAGGGAAATCGTCTGGCTTTATGGGCTACAGGTTCTTTTTTGGTTTGGCATTGTGGTCATGCTGCTTCGGGCTATCACAATCCTGCTTCGCGAGGATGGGTAGTGAAGTGGACCCCATTGCAAGGACAGCTTTCCGGGTGATTTAAGATGTGTTCCTCCTGTTGTTTTTTATCGCAATTCTGCCCTGAAACCTGTTGATCCTTGTATCTTCGCATCACCCTTACACAGTAGGGGAAGATGCGCGGAGCCGGGGGCCGACAGGTTTCCTGAACAGGTCTTTGGTGAGCGTTAAACACCAAAGGTTTGCCATGGCGACGGATGGCGCTCTCTACTGCGTTAATG
>CAZQVV010000066.1:0-14655 GCA_964596835.1 uncultured Thiohalophilus sp.
CGCGAAGTCCAGAGGGGAAACCCATCAACTGAAAATCCGCACAGGGCAGATTTTTTAACGTCGCTTTGGGCGACAAAAAGAGGTGCCTGTACTGGTTCGCTCTGCTCGGTGCCAACCGGTATACAACACCCTTCGGCAAGGGTGCTGAATAGTTACGCAAAAACAAACTAACACGTGGGCACCCTACTCTATCGATATAATGCTTAACCTAAACCCGGTTTTTCCACGTTCGTGGTGAACCCTTCGACAAGCTCAGGACGAACGGCCATCCCTAAGTGTACGGGTATTTGGAACAGCAATTTGGCCCGACATACCGGTGCGAATAATCATGTCGTTTAATAGAGCAAAGCTCAACAATTCGTCTTGCCGCAATGATTCATCTCGAATTCCAGGGTTGAATGAACGATGGAAAATTTTTCCTTGAGTGCTGATTTCAGGGCGTTCTTGATGCTTTCCAATTGGCTGACATCACCCACAATCACATGCGCTTCAAGCGCATTTTTGTGTTCGTCAAGTTGCCAGAGATGAACATGATGGATGTCTAAAACACCCTCGATCTGCTCCATGCGCTTGATTACGTCTTCAATGGCGATATCTTCCGGCGCCCCTTCCATGAGAATATGGATGGTACTGGGGAATAAAGTTGAGGCTTGATAGAGCACATAACCCGCGATGAACAAGGTGAGCACCGTATCCGTCCAGTACCATTGGTACAGCAAAATAAGGGTGCCGGCAATAATAACGCCGAGGGAAGCCATCGCATCGGAAACATTGTGCAGAAAAGCGGCGCGAATATTCAGGCTGTTCTTTGACATGCGATACGTTAGTACCGCCGTGCCCACATCGATCACCAGCGCGATACCGGCGACAATAATCACCATCCATCCCTCAATAGCCTGCGGCTCATACACGCGCCACAGCGCCTCATAGATGAGATATAAGCCCACAATCGCCAGGATGACGAGGTTAATCAGAGCGGCAATGACCTCGGCTCGCTTGAAACCAAAGGTTTTGAAATAATCGGCCGGCTGTCTGCCAATTCTGCGCGCCACCCAGGCAATCAGTAGCGAGGCGGCGTCACTGAAGTTGTGCAGGGCATCGGCGATCAGCGCCAGACTACCCGAGGCGATACCGCCGATGATCTGCGCCAGGGTCAACAGCATGTTGATGGCGATGGCCCAGATCAGACGGCGATCGTCCATGAGATCGACATCGTGATGATGGTGGTGGTGATCGTGTCCCATTTTCTCTCTATTCAGCGGTAAATCGTAACGGTGCAAGACTCAACTGAAGCAGGTTCATAAACGATCCCGCATATCCTGCAACATGAAACCCGGCAAGGTGGCCGTGCAGTTTTTCATTAGCCCCATCACCTTGAAGGTCTCACCCATTTCCTGGGGCAGGGTGAGTTTTTTAATCTGGTTACTGTAGTCAAGCTGAACCCGGTGATCGGTTTCATGTGCCAGCCAGTCGGTGATGCCGCTGCCCACCAGAAAGTGTGCCTGGGTGGTATAGCCCGCCACCGTCAGTCCCGCCACCAGCGCCGCGTCAGCTATGGCAGTGAAGTCCACATGCGCCGTGATATCCTGCAAACCGGGATAAAAAAACGGATCTTCATGCATGCGGTGACGATAGTGACAACTCAACGTGCCACGATCCCGCTGTGCATGATAGTACACCGATCTTGCCTGGCCATAATCCAGTAATAGTATCATGCCTGAGGTTAAACTTTTTGCCGCCGCCTGGATCCAGTCTTCTGCGGCGAACAGGATTTCAGAGACATAACCCTCAGCGAAGCCTCCATTATCTTCTTCGATCTGACGTACCCGGCCAATCAGTCTGTCGCTACCCGTCTGCGTCTGCCAGATGAAATGATCATCCCTGTGTGCGACATATAGTTCCTGCGGCTCCCCGGCTTCCATCATAAAGCGGTGTGCGGGCAGGGCATCCAGCAATTCATTGGCGAGGATCAGGCCGTGAAAGTTCTCCGGCAGACGATCGCACCAGTGCACCCGCGCCACCAGCTCAGGGACGCGCTCGTGAATAGTCTGCTGCTGGCGCTGGCGTAGTTCGGCGCTGGTTTCCAGGATCTGGTATTGCTCCGGCAGGGCCTTGTCGGCCGCCAGTTGCATCAGAATAGTCGCCGCCATCACCCCGCTGCCCGCCCCCACCTCCAGAATTTCGCCCTTCTCACCCGCACCAAGGACCGATTGACTCACTCGCGCCAGGGTCCGAGAAAACAGCGCAGAGATCTCCGGCGCGGTTACAAAATCCCCTTGCGCGCCCAGTTTGTGGCTTCCGGCGCTGTAATACCCCAGGCCCGGCTCATACAGGGCCATGTCCATGTACTTCCAGAAGGGGAGTGAGCCGCCCATCGCCGCCATGGCCTCTGTGATTCCTGCGGATAATTCTGCGCTCAGAGCCTGCGCATCGGCAGAGGGCCGCGGCAATGATGACAATGATTTCTGTGCCTCACGCAGGCGGGCGGAAAAATCATTTTGTTGCTTAATCATTTACAGTGTTTTGTCCGGTTGATCTGAGTTACAGTAGAATATTGGCTGGAGGATATCACAGGCATGCTTGGCAATAAGGTTGCATTGATCACGGGCGCTGCTCACCGCATTGGCGCAAGCACCGCCCAACTGCTGCATGCAGAGGGCATGAATCTGGTGCTGCATTACCGCAGCTCGCGCGAAGCCGCGCAGGAGCTGCAGAAAAAAATGCTGGAAAAACGGCCTGATTCGGTCATCCTGGTACAGACCGATCTGCACAAAATTGATAATCTGCCCGCGCTGGTCAAGGAGGCCACCGACGCCTGGGGGCGTCTAGATGTTTTGATCAACAATGCCTCGACCTTTTATCAAACCCCCATCAACAAGGCGACCGAGAAACACTGGGATGATCTGATGGGGACCAATCTCAAAGCGCCTTTTTTTCTTTCCAAGGCGGCGGCGGCGCAACTGAAAAAAAATCATGGCTGCATCATCAACATGATAGACATTCACGCCGAACGCCCGCTCAAAGCCTACCCCATCTATAGCATGGCCAAGGCCGGCCTGGCCATGATGACGCGCGCCCTGGCCTGTGAGCTTGGCCCGGAAATCCGGGTCAACGGGGTGGCGCCCGGCGCTATCCTGTGGCCGAAAAATATCGACGACATCACCAAACAGCGTATCGTCTCCCGCACCTTCCTCAAACGCAAGGGAGAACCGGCCGACATTGCCAGCGCCATTCTGTATCTGATTCGGGATGCCCGGTACATGAGCGGGCAAGTGCTCACTATCGATGGCGGCCGCAGTTTGAATTCCTGAGTTAACCCTCGTTGATTGCAGGGGCAATAATCCCTGGATTTAGCAAGGAAATGATAGGTCAACCGGCCACAGGGCCTGGGAGGACTTGTCATAGTGTTCCCAGAGTTCGGCTATGGTCTGGCCACTGCGCGGATGGCGGCACGTCGGGTCGAGTTCCGCCAGGGGCCAGAGCACGAAGGCGTTTTGGGTTATTTCATCCCGCGGAATCTGCAGCCTGCCTTCATTTACGATCAGATCATCATAAAGTAACAAATCCAGATCCAGCGTGCGCGCGGAAAATCGGGGGCCATCGCGCCTGCGTCCATGCCGATCCTCGATATTATGCAATTCCGCCGATACTGTCTGCACACTGTCATCGGTGTCGACGCCCGCCACCATATTGAGAAAATTGTCGCCGGAAAATCCCACCGCCTCACTTTCATATACGGATGACAGCCGCACTTGACCATAATACCGACGCAATTCCGCGACGGCGAGACGCACATGCTTTTCAGCCTCGATATTGCTGCCGATGCTGATATAGATTCTCGCCATAATAGTTACAGATCAGGTTTGGCGCCGCGCTCGATGATGACGCCAACACCGCGGGCACCACGGACGGCACCTTGCTTGTTCAGGTTCAGGCGCAACCAGGGCACATTGAATTCGTGCAAAACAATATCCGTAATCCGCTCTGCCAGCGTTTCCACCAACTGGAAATTACTCTCGCCGACAAAGCTGATCAGGCGCTTGGCGACGGCCTTGTAGTTCAGGGTATCTTCGATGTCATCACTGGCTGCCGCTTTGGCGATGTCGGTGGCCATTTCCAGATCCAGGCTGACCACCTGCTTAACCTGGCGTTCCCAGTCATAAATTCCAATAATCGTTTCAATACGTAAATCATTCAGGTAAATAATATCCATGAGACTAAGGTACTAGGGACGAGGGACAAGGGACAAGGGGAAAAGCACAAATATTCAGAAAAAATCAATTTCACTGTCCTGTGCCTTGTCTCGATCTTTGGTTCCAGATGAGAAAAGCAGGTTAATATTATGCTGGCAAAAGATTTTACTTGTCCCTCGTCCCTTGTCCCTAGTACCTTATATAGATGGACATAATTGATTACAGCCTGATTGCCTGCGCCTACCTGTTTGGCTCTCTATCTACCGCCATCATCGTTTGCAAGGTAATGGGGTTGCCCGATCCCCGCTCACAGGGTTCCGGCAATCCCGGTGCAACTAACGTGCTGCGGGTAGCCGGTAAAAAAGCGGCGGCCATTACCCTTGCCGGCGATTCGCTCAAGGGCCTGATACCTGTTTTGCTGGGCCGCTGGCTGACGACACCGGATATGACGCTGGCCCTGATCGGGTTGGCGGCGTTTCTCGGCCACCTGTATCCTGTTTTTTTCGGCTTCCGGGGTGGCAAGGGTGTAGCCACCCTGTTCGGTGTGCTCTTTGGTCTGCACTGGGAGGTGGGGGCCGCTACCGTTGGAACCTGGTTATTTGTGGCTAAAATTCTGAGAATCTCATCTCTTTCCGCGCTGGTTGCCAGTTTGCTGGCCCCGCTTTACGTCTGGCTCATCCTTCCTTCGCGGGAGTTTCTCATCATAACCCTCATCATGACCGCTCTGCTCTACTGGCGCCACCGCAGCAATATCAGGCGGCTGTTGAGTGGCGAGGAAGAATAAAACTTTAATTTCGCATTTAAATCGCCTGCAGCTTTTCCAGCTCCCATCTCGGCAGGGTTCCGAAGCCGAGGTCTTCGTGCTGCCCGGCAAGCAGGCGCTGGCAACCGGCAAAGGCGATCATAGCGCCGTTGTCGGTGCAGAATTCCAGGCGAGGATAAAAGACTTTTGCGCCGAGGTCTGCGGTCATGGCCTGTAGCTTCTCTCTCAGGCGCGTGTTGGCGCTGACACCACCGGCGATCACCAGACGCGGCAGCCCCGTTTGTATCAGTGCCCGCCTGCATTTAATCGCAAGGGTATCCACGGCCGCCTGCTCAAACGCCAGCGCCACATCCGCTTTAGTCTGTTCATCCTGGCTTGGGTCACCCAGAATATGTTTCTGCAAGGTGTTAAGCGTGAACGTCTTCAGGCCACTGAAACTGAAGTCCAGCCCTGGTCGATCCACCATCGGTCGCGGAAAAGTGAAACGTTCAGGATTGCCCTGCAACGCCCGTTCGGCAATGCGCGGCCCGCCCGGATAACCCAGCCCCATCATTTTCGCAGCCTTGTCGAAAGCTTCACCCACGGCATCATCCAGAGTATCACCCAATAGCCGGTAGTCACCCACGCCCTCAACCTGCACCAGCTGGGTGTGACCCCCGGACACCAGTAGTGCAACAAAAGGAAAGGTGGGAGGGTGCGCCTCCAGCATGGGGGCCAGCAGATGCCCTTCCATATGATGCACCCCTACTGCCGGGACACCCCAGGCCCAGGCCAGGCTGCGGCCCACGGCGGCGCCTACCAGCAGAGCGCCCATCAGCCCTGGTCCGGCGGTATAGGCCACCCCCTCGATCTCGTGACGCTGAACCTGCGCGTCCTCCAGCACCTGCCGGATTAAGGGTAGAATCTTGCGCACATGATCGCGTGAGGCCAGTTCCGGGACAACGCCGCCGTATTGCGCATGCAGTTCAATCTGACTGTAAAGCGCATGCGCCTGCAAGCCTCGCTCGCTGTCATAGAGCGCGATGCCGGTTTCATCGCAGGAGGTCTCGATTCCGAGTATTAACATGTTCGTTATTTTCCTGTACTTGACTCTTTTTTTCCTGATAATTTCGCCCGACTTCGCATTTTAGTCTCAAATCTAAAAGGATCGGCCCTGTTTCGTACCCGTTGCCGTGATTTTTTTGCAATTGCCCGGCGGGGGTATTAAACTTGCGCGCCCTGCCTTTATACAGGCTGAACTGAACAACTTATTAACCTGAGGTGAATGGTACATGCCATTTGTACGTGTAAAAGAAAACGAACCCTTTGATGTCGCTCTGCGGCGCTTCAAGCGCGCCTGTGAAAAAGCCGGTGTCCTGTCTGAAGTTCGCCGCCGCGAATTCTACGAAAAGCCAACTTCCATCCGCAAACGTAAAATGGCCGCCGCAGTAAAGCGTCATCAGAAAAAGATCTCCCGCGAACGCGCCCGCACCAAACGCCTCTATTGATGCCTGGTTTCCTGCTGCTGAGGCAGGAAGTATGTGAATTACGATCATGAGCACGGCTACTCTCACTACCCGCATTCGCGATGATGTCAAAACTGCCATGCGCAGCAAGGACAAAGATCGCCTGGCCGTATTGCGCCTGATTACGGCGGCCATCAAGCAAATCGAAGTGGATCAACGGATCACGCTCGATGATGATCAGGTTATCAGCGTGCTGGAGAAAATGCTCAAACAGCGCAGGGACTCCATCGAACAGTTCAGCAAGGCCGGCCGTGATGAGCTGGTGGCCCAGGAAGCCTCTGAAATAGAAATTATTCAGGAATATCTACCCGAGCAACTATCTGAAGATGAAATCAACAGCCTGATTGACGACGCTATCAACGCCACCGGGGCCGCCAGCATGAAGGACATGGGCAAAGTGATGGGCCTGCTCAAATCCAAACTGGCCGGTCGCGCCGATATGGGTTCGGTCAGCAAGATAATTAAATCAAAACTTGGCAGCTAATCCCCGCCATCCTGCTTCAACCCGTGCATGAGTAAAGAGAAAAGATGCGGGATACAAGTAGAATCACCTTGATTTCTCCTTGTACCTTGCCACTTTTCCCTTGTATCTTAATCCCATGTCCGGCCGCATTCCTCAATCCTTTATCGATGATCTTATTAACCGTATCGACATAGTCGAAGTCGTGGACAGCCGTGTGCCGCTAAAAAAAGCCGGTCGCGAACATACTGCCTGCTGCCCCTTCCACAACGAAAAAACACCTTCCTTTACCGTCAGCTCCGCCAAACAGTTCTATCACTGTTTTGGCTGTGGCGCCCACGGTACAGCAGTAGGGTTCCTGATGGAATATGATCATATGAGTTTCCCCGAGGCGATTGAGGAACTGGCCCGCCAGGCTGGGCTGGACGTGCCCTATGAAGGTGGGACACGCGCAGAAGCCGATCCTGCCCGGCAAAAACAGAGCCAGGATCTCTATGCCATTCTTGCCCGTGCCGAGCAGTTCTATCAGCAGCAATTGCGTCAGCATTCCCAATTTCAACGGGCCATTGATTATCTAAAACAACGAGGCCTGAGCGGGCAGGTTGCCGCTGACTTTGGGATCGGCTTTGCTCCCCCCGGCTGGGACAACCTGATCCACCACATGGGCAGCAGCGACGCCCTGCAGGAACAACTGGTGACTACGGGGATGCTAATCCGTAAGGATGGGGGGCGTTGTTATGATCGTTTTCGTGATCGGATCATGTTTCCCATCCGTGATCTACGCGGCCGTTGTATCGGCTTTGGGGGGCGTATCCTGCCTGATGCCGCTGAAGCTAATCAAGATAGTGAAGTTAAAAAGCCGGCAAAATACCTGAACTCCCCCGAAACCCCCCTGTTTCACAAAGGACAGGAACTTTACGGCCTGTTTGAAGTGCGCCGGGCCTTACGTGATATTCCCCGCTTACTGGTGGTGGAGGGTTATATGGATGTGGTGGCGCTGGCCGAGGCCGGAATCCACTATGCCGTGGCGACCCTCGGCACCGCCACCACCGTGGATCACCTCAACCGTCTGTTTCGCCTCTGTAGTAAGGTGGTCTTCTGTTTTGACGGCGATCGCGCCGGGCGGGAAGCTGCCTGGCGGGCGCTGGAGAATGCCCTGCCGGTGATGCAGGAGGGTCGTCAGATTCGCTTTATGTTTTTGCCCGATGGAGAAGATCCGGATACCCAGGTAAAAAAAATTGGCTCGGCGCGTTTTGAATCGGAGATCGATGCCGCCATGCCCTTTTCCACATTTTTCTTTGAGCGCTTGAGAGAACCTCTGGACATGGACAGTATGGATGGTCGCGCTCAGCTGGCTAACCAGGCAACCCCCCTGCTGGCTAAATTGCCTGCCGGTGTGATGAGGGAGACGATGGAAGATCAACTCGGTCGATTTACGCGTCTGCAAAATCCTGTTCGCCCGTCTTCGACGGGCGCATTTCTGCCCCGCCGTTACCGGGCACCAGCCAGGCTCACCCGATCTGCGCCACCGTCTCGGGTTCGTTATATTCTTCAGCGCCTGCTGCATCACCCTGAACTGGCGCAGCAGGCGGGTGATCTGAGTCGTTTCAGCAAGGGAGGTGTTCCCGGACTGGATTTACTCATCGAAGTTCTTGAAATCCTGCAAATACATACCACACTTAAGACAGGCAGCCTGATTGAGCATTTCCGCGAAAGTGACAAAGCCTCACATTTGCAGAAATTGGCTGTCTGGCAACCGGAAGTGGACGACGAGGCCTCGCTGGTTGAGGAATTTACCACGGCTCTGAACAAACTGGAACAGATGTGCCTGCAGCAGCGTTATGATGCCTTGCTGGCGCAGTCCAACCTGGGGCCACTCTCGGCTGGAGACGAAGCCGAGTATCGTGAACTGTTCCAGAAGCTGAACAAAAATAAATGTAACCACCCATAGCCGTTGACTCCGGCCTTGAAATCAGAGGCCTGTGCCTACACAAAGCTTACCCGGGTTAACCCGATAAATAGTAAGTTTTCATTAAAAATCGGCGGAAACAAGCATATAGAACTGGACTGAATCAGACTTTCGTGTAAACTTGGTTAGTTTTTCGTTGCCATTTATGGAACCGACCCAAATGAATCCTGTCAGAGTGCAAGTAATGGATCAAAATCAGCAGCAATCACAGCTTAAGGTATTGATCGCGAAAGGAAAGGAGCAAGGCTACCTGACCTACGGCGAAGTCAATGATCACCTGCCCAACGATATCGTCGATCCCGAGCAGATCGAAGATATCGTCGCCATGATTAACGATATGGGCATTACGGTGTATGAAACCGCGCCGGATAACGACACCATACTCGAAGCCAACACGGCTGTTGACGAAGATGCCGCTGAGGAAGCCGCCGCCGCGCTGGCCAGTGTGGACAGTGAGTTTGGCCGCACCACCGATCCGGTGCGCATGTACATGCGTGAAATGGGTGCCGTGGAATTACTGACCCGCGCGGGTGAAATCGAAATCGCCAAACGCATCGAAGAAGGTCTCCGACAGATGCTTTCCTCGCTGGCCATTTATCCCGCCACGGTAGAAGAACTACTGGCCAGCTATGACAAAATCGCCGTTGAAGAGATGAAGCTGACGGACATTATTTCCGACTTCATCGATCCCAATGCGCCCGACAATATCCCCACGCCTGCCGAGGTGGCCGCCAGCCGTGAAGCCGCCGCCAGCAACGACACAGAAGAAGTTATCGATACCGGTCCGGATCCGGAAGAAGCGCGTGGGCGCTTTGAGAAAATCCGCAAATTGCAAAAACGCGTTATCAATACGATTAGCAAGCATGGGCATACTGATGAAAAATGCGAAAAGATCCGCAAGGAGCTCATTGCTGAAGTCATGCAACTCAAGCTAACGCCAAAGACCGTGGATCGCCTGCTCGGCAACATGCGCAATCTGATTGCAGACATTCGTAGGCACGAAAAAATTATCATGCACACCTGTGTTGATGAGGCGCGTATGCCACGCAAGGAATTCATTACCTCCTTCCCGGCGAGCGAAACCGACCTGAACTGGCTACAAAGGCACATTGATGCTGAAGCGAAATATTCCAGCGTGCTCGAAGAACACCGGGACGAAATTCTGCGCGCCCAGCAGAAGCTGAAAGCGCTGGAGACCAACAGCGGCATCACCATCACCGACATCAAGGACATCAACCGGAAAATGTCGATTGGTGAAGCCAAGGCGCGCCGTGCAAAAAAGGAAATGGTCGAAGCCAACCTGCGACTGGTGATCAGTATCGCCAAAAAATACACCAACCGCGGACTACAATTCCTCGATCTTATTCAGGAAGGCAATATCGGCCTGATGAAAGCCGTGGACAAATTCGAATATCGCCGCGGTTACAAGTTCTCGACCTATGCCACCTGGTGGATTCGTCAGGCCATCACTCGCTCGATTGCGGATCAAGCGCGCACGATTCGTATTCCCGTGCATATGATTGAAACCATCAACAAGCTCAATCGTATCTCGCGGCAGATGCTGCAGGAGATGGGACGCGAGGCCACACCGGAAGAACTGGCCGAGCGCATGGAAATGCCGGAAGACAAGGTGCGCAAGGTACTGAAGATCGCCAAAGAGCCGATCTCCATGGAAACGCCGATTGGTGATGATGAAGACTCCCATCTGGGTGACTTCATTGAAGATCAGAATGTCGTCTCACCGATCAATTCCGCCACCTCATCCGGCCTCTCGGAAACCACCCAGCAAGTGCTGGAAGGACTCACGGCACGAGAAGCCAAGGTGTTGCGCATGCGTTTCGGTATCGACATGAACACCGACCACACGCTGGAAGAAGTCGGCAAACAATTCGACGTCACCCGCGAGCGTATTCGTCAGATCGAAGCCAAGGCCCTACGCAAATTGCGTCATCCCAGCCGCTCCGATCACCTGCGCAGTTTTCTGGATATAGAATAAAGCAAAAACAGTGCCTGCTAAAAACAGGCACTGCCCCCGCATCGACTCGTTGTAATCGTCAGATGACGATTTTTACAAATCGAGTTATACTCCACATCCTTTGGGCCTATAGCTCAGTTGGTTAGAGCAGGGGACTCATAATCCCTTGGTCCCAGGTTCGAGTCCTGGTGGGCCCACCAACTATAAATATATTTGCGTATGTTGTGCATGGAAGCATAGTTTGTCCTCTTTATTCCTTATTTGGCTCTAACCAACCAGAAATTATTTGATATAACTCTGGCATAAAAATCAAACCGATATTAACTCGACAATTTTTGGAGGATTTAATTGTTTATGGATAAAGTTAATAACCACTTCGGGTGGTTTTCGGTGACCGCTGAAGCACTTTAAAATAAAGTTAACGGCATCGGCAACCTGATTACTTTTAATATCTTTTATTTGGCAGCATTCACCATATAATTTGTCAGACTGTCTGCACCCACAGTATTCATCCGATCTCAACTCCAAAACTCTCTCATAAGGAAAATGGACAGCCTGTTGTCCTGGCCAGCGACCATATTTTCCCAAATACATGTGTCGTAACGTCCAAAGTGAGTATAAATCCAAAAGCTCAACTATAGGTTTACCCTTTAACCACGTACCATCTGATTGTTCGAAGGCACAGATCGAACCATCAGGAAAATTTGTATGTCGTGGGCCGATCCAGTCAATATTAATAGAGCCCACCCAAAATCCCCAGCCCTTAACAACAAGGTTCTTTGCATACGGAATAACTACGAGAAAAGTTGCTGGTCGATTAAGGCCAAACAAAATTTCACTTTCTGTCAACAATATTAAACCATCTTGCTGATGCCAGACCTGAGTTTTTGGATAGGCTTTATATACCGCATCTAATTCCGACCCATACTGCGTTTGAACGTCTGCGCAGATGAGCGGTGGGGTTTTATTGGGCGACCTTTGCCTTCTGGCGGCCCGTTTCCATGCTCTGGTTTTGGATCTTCTCGATGTTGTTTCTTCATCTTTCGTTTCCTCGCCCATAATTGAAGTAACGGAAAGCTCACTGGGCATAATGACCCCTCCGTTTTTTACAACAGGGTAGATATTGTTATCTAGCTGGTACCCAATATCCTGTAATGTTTGTTGTGCGCTTAAATACATAATTATTATTAAACCAACGGAAGTGACTTCGGTGTCGACGAATCCATAATCAAATGTAATAAATAAGCGCCTCCAGCAATAATTCCCACCGTTTTTAGACATTTTTCAACATCATCTGATGTTTCCCAGTTCAACAGTTTGTACGTTCCATGACCAACTAACCCTGCAAAAGTGAAGCTGTGAAAAAACTGGCGATGGTTAGGGTTACCAATAGGATGGTTCTAAAACATCCGGTAAGGTTCCACAGGCCGAAGCCAGGGCAGCATGGATGAAGGGTTTATGAGTACTCTTCCCTTTTTTGCTTTCTGTGTATGCGGATATTCCCCATACAACCAGCCCAGTCACGAGTCGATGTGCAACTGCATTTGGCATCTTATTTCTCCTTTGTCACGCCTTTGAAAGGCTTGTTGTCCGATTTCTGATCCAGAAACCGGCCAGTATCGCTGTCCCGCTTGACCCAGCGGTCATTTTGAGGGTTATATGTCTGTGAACGGTTACGAGCAGCACCATTTCGTCGTCCGTCACCTTTGGGTGGATTGGTAGCCATAAGCGCTCACCTCCTGTTTCATAAATAAATTCGATTGCGTCTAGCTTGACTAAATTGGCAGCCATTAGCTATAGTTTACATTATAGCAATAAAAGATCAAGTTTTGTAAACTGAATGGAGTCTAACGATGATTGGAGAACGTATACACCAGGCGCGCAAAGCGTCCGGCTTATCCCTGCGCGCCCTGGCCGAAAAAGCCGGAATTTCAGCCATGGCGATATCCAAATACGAGAATAACCAGTCCGTCCCCTCATCAGGCGTCATACTTAATATTGCCAAGGCACTGGGTGTGCGTACTGAGTATTTCTTCCGCCATGTCACTATTAAGCTGGAAAATGTCAATCATCGTGAGCATGAAAAACTTCCAGAAAAAGAGGAACTTAAAGTCCGGGCCGATGTTACCGATCAGCTTGAGCGCTGGGTGATGCTGGAGAAATTCCTGCCTGTGCCATGGTCCCGGCCTTTTGAATTGCCGCCCGATTCGCATGAACAAATTTCGGATTATGATGAAATCGAAGGCATTGCAACGGGTGTCCGCAAACACTGGAATCTGGGTTTAAATCCTGTCCCTGACCTAATAGACACTCTCGAAACCAAGGGCATCAAGGTTTTTATTACAAAGTATGATGGCCATAAGAACTTCAACGGCCTGTCGGCAACAGTTAATGGTACACCGGTGATTGTAGTCGGCAAACACTGGGAAGGAGACCGCCAGCGTTTCACTCTTAGCCATGAGTTGGGTCATCTGGTATTGCATGGCCGTTTGTCAGATTTGCTTGATGAAGAAACCGCCTGTCATCGTTTTGCAGGTGCTTTTCTTGCGCCACAAGAAATGGTTAAAAGTGTACTGGGTGAACGACGCACCTGGCTAGAACCACAGGAACTGATGATGTTAAAACATGAATGGGGACTTAGCATGCAGGCCTGGTCCTATCGTGCCCATAATCTTGGCATTACCAGTAAAGAGGCGCACAAGGAGATATGGCGTCGTTATTTGCAAAAATGGAAAAAAGCCCAGCGCGAGCCGGACCCGCAGGTGCCGAAAGAAAAAACTCGGCTGTTCGCACAACTTCTATATCGGGCGCTGGCAGAGGATATGATCAGCGAAGCAAAAGCGGCCGAACTATTGAGTATGCCACTATCAACGTTTCATGCATGCCGCATGCTCAATTGCCCGGATGAGACTGGTTCTGACTCCAAAAACATAGAAGAAACCAAAACGGCGGGATCCTAAAATAAGATAAACAGGATGTTTCAATAGACGGCGAGCGGGAAAATCGGATGAATCGCGGTTAACCTGGAACAGGAAACGGAACTGAGAGTAACGGATGCTTATAATAAGCGACGGCAATATCTTTATCGACATGGAGGTCGGCGGATTGACTCGTCAGATGTTTCAGTTGCCGGAAGCCATTGGTACGCCCAATACACTTTATGATGAAGAACTGGCAAACCAACATCCGGACTTGCCAGCCATAGGTTTGATGATATTGAATGTTGAAGCAGAGTTTATGAAGCTTGCAGACCAATGGCAAGACGTATATCCAAACCCAACATTTAATGATTTGACCGCAATGGCGCTGGCAAAGCAGGAACAATGTACATTATTAACAGGCGATAAAGGTTTGCGAAACGCTGCCACGCATGAAAGTATCGAAGTGCATGGTACATTATGGTTGATGGAAAGGTTGCATAGTGAAGAGATTATTCATCATAAGCGTGCGGAACAGGCCTATACCGAAATGCAACGGGAAAATAGACGCCTGCCCTGGGATGAAGTGGAAAAACAGCTAAAACAATTTAAGAAAACAGGTGATGATAAGGTGCTGTATTCAGAGTAAATTTATTCTGCCGTACTAAATAGAAACTAAAAAAGCGCTAATTAACTGAAGCAAAAGATCTTGTTAAGCGAGTAGTTGAATCAATGACTATAGAATTATGGGAAAAAAGCTTACGAGAGAAATCCTGTGCGTTGAATTGTATTTTAGATAGGAATGTGTCCCTCGATCACAGATTTTTAGATGCTTTTGAAAAAAAAATTTTTAACACAATGATTAAAAATAT
>CAZQVV010000067.1:0-14545 GCA_964596835.1 uncultured Thiohalophilus sp.
TTTGGCTTTTAAAAAATATTCGTGGGGATACCTCAGGTTTTTTACTTAACTATCTGTACCAGTTGTTTTACCGGGATGGCCTGGCGTTTCCGAGCGATTCGTCTGTCGAGCATATTCTTGAAGGCAATCATAAAGCCCAGTCCGAGGAAGGCGCCGGGGGGCAGGATGGCCAGCAGATAGCCATGGTAATTTCCAAATAGATGAACTGTGAGCCACTTTGCATGATCACCAAACATGAGTTCAATCTGCTGAAACAGAGTGCCGAAACCGATGACTTCGCGCAGCGTGCCCAGTAGCAGCAGAACCAGGGTAAAGCCCAGACCCATGAACAGGCCATCGGCAAAGGCGTGGGGGATGCTGTTTTTAGAAGCAAAGGCTTCCGCGCGGGCGATGATCGTGCAGTTGGTGACAATCAACGGGATGAAAATTCCGAGAATCATATAAAGTTCGTGAAACCAGGCATTCATAGCGAGTTCGATCACGGTAACAATAGAGGCGATGATGAGTACGAAGACTGGAATGCGGATTTCCGGGCGTACCCAGTGACGAATAGCTGAGACGGTTACGTTGGAGCAGATCAGCGTCAGCGTGGTGGCCAGTCCCAGGCCGAGACTGTTGACCATCGTGTTGGTGATGGCTAACAGGGGACAGAGACCGAGTACCTGAACCAGGGCGGAGTTGTTACTCCACAGGCCATTACGGGCGATATCGCGATAGGGGTTGCTCATGGTGTGGGCTCCTTTTCGGCAACGGGCGGGGCGAACAGTTCGTCGCGGTGCTGATTAAAATAAATCAGCGTGTTGTGGACGGCCTTGACGACTGCGCGCGGAGTGATCGTGGCGCCGGTAAACTGATCGAAGCTGCCGCCGTCCCGTTTAACGGCCCAGTTTTTGGTTTTCAGGTTTTTCAGGGATTTTCCGGTAAAACTCAGGATCCAGTCGCTGTGAGAAAGATCAATCGCATCGCCAAGTCCCGGGGTTTCGTTGTGGTTGACAACCCGTACCCCGGCAAGCCGGCCGCTATACCGGATGGCGATCAGTAAATAGATATTGCCGTTATAGCCGTCCGGCGCGATGCTTTCGATAACCACGGCAACGGGTTGTCCCGCTTTGCGTGCGCGATAGACGTTAATAGGCTTGTTACTGCCGAGAAGGGCAAGATTTGAGACGCGGAGGATATCGCTGAACATATCGTTGTCATATTGATCAGATGGAATCAGTTCATGTAGCGTTTTCAGCAGCGCCGCGCGGTGGTTGGCGGCAATCCGCCTGGCTGTGTTTTTATAGGTCAGGCTGACCATGCCGGTGCCCACAACGGCAAACAGTCCCAGCAGGATGGCGCTAATGATCATATTTTTAAACAGGTACATCGTTAATCGTCCTGGTGGCCGAATACCCTGGGCTGGGTATAGTAATCAATAGTGGGTACTGCCATGTTCATCAGCAGAACTGCAAAGGCAAAGCCATCAGGATAGCCTCCCCAGGTGCGAATAATATAGGTAAGGATGCCGATACCCGCGCCATAGTACAGGCGGCCGCGCAGGGTCGTGGCCGCGCTGATCGGATCGGTGGCGATAAAAAAGGCGCCCAGCATGGTGGCGCCGCTGAACAGATGAAACAGCGGCGAGGCGTGGGCATCGATGTCCGCAAGCTGGAATACGAGTGCGCAGGAAAACAGGCTGCCAATGACGGCGACCGGGATATGCCAGCTGATGACGCGTATAAAAACCAGAAACAGGCCACCGATCAGGAACATCAGATTTACCCATTCCCAACCACGCCCGCCTACCGCGCCGAACAGGTTATGAAATTGAGTCTTAATCTCATCAATGGTCATATTCAGACCCAGCCGGGTTTTTACGATATCCATGGGCGTGGCCATACTGATGCTGTCAAGCTTGTGCCCATGCGGCAGAACCTCAAACAGGCTGTAACGCAGGCTGTCCATAAAAGCCATGTGGTGTGACTGGGCTGGCAGCCAGGTGGTCATTTCGCGCGGAAAGGCGATGAGTAACATGGCGTAACCGACCATAGCCGGATTAAAGGGGTTATAGCCGAGACCGCCGTAAAGCTGTTTGGCAATGATGATAGCAAAACCGGTGCCGATAAAAGCCAGCCACCAGGGCGCCAGAGGCGGCAGGGCAGTTGCGAGCAGAGTGGCGGTGAGTATGGCGCTGTAGTCGGACAGAAACGGCTTTATGGGACGCTGGCGCAGGTGCAACATTAGCGCTTCACTGGCCAGCGCGGTGGGAATGGCGATGCCCAGATTAATGAGCAATCCCCAGCCGAAGAAATAGATATGGGCCAGCATGCCCGGGATTAGGGCGAGCAGCACCAACAGCATGATCCGGGAAACGCTGTTGCCCGAATTCAGAAAAGGAGAGCTGCTTATGTCAGAGTTCATATCGGTTTAATTCCAGTCATTGGTTTTCTTTCTCCTTGCCTCGATTTCCTCAATGACTTTTTTCTGTGCGGGGCTAAGATTATCGGTATTTTTCCTTTGCTGCTCCTGTTCAGCGCGCCGAGCCTGGACCCGGGCCATGGCGGCTTCGATAGCCGTCTTTTTGGCATCCCTGTCATCGCTCTTATTGCCGGTCTTTTTCAGCAATTCTTTTTTCCGACGCTTACGCTCTTCATTTTCTTTTTTCCCGCGTTCCAGCCGGTACTGCCGGAATTCATGGCGTTGGCGCGCCAGATCGGCTTTTTTCTTTTCCGCTTCCTGTGCCCAGATTTCAGTTTTGGCGAAACGATAATAGTTAACCAGCGGAATATGGCTGGGGCAGACATAGGCGCAGGCGCCGCACTCGATACAGTCGAACAGATGGTAGTCCTGGATGCGATCAAAGTCCTGTGCGCGGGCATACCAGTAAAGTTGCTGCGGCAGCAGCTGCACCGGGCAGACGAGGACGCAGTCCGCGCAACGGATACAGGGCATGGCGGGGCTGCGCGGTTCACGTTTCAGGCTTAGCACACAGTTGCTGGTTTTAATGACCGGAACATTCTCATCGGCAACCTTAAAGCCCATTAGCGGTCCGCCCATGATCAGATCAACATCCGCCTTATTATCAAACCCGCATTCATCTAGCAGGAAGCGAAAAGGTGTGCCGAAGCGTACCTGCAGGTTGCGCGGATGTCTGACGGCATCGCCCGTGATGGTAACGACACGGGAGATCAGAGGCTGACCTTGCATGGCGTCATAAACCGCAGCGGCCGTGGCAACGTTATGACAGACGATACCCACATTGACGGGCAGATTATTAACTGGCACTTCGATCCCAGTGATAACCTTGATCAACTGCTTTTCGCCGCCAGTTGGATAGAGAGTCGGAACCTGAATGACTTCAATATCGCAGGATTCGTAGTCTTCGAGCGCATTGACCAGGATGGTATGGGCGAGGCGTTTGTTATCTTCCACAGCGATGATGCAGTGTTCGGCCTGCAGAGCCTGTTTCATGACTAACAGCCCTTTAATAATTTCATGCGGCCGTTGTTGCATGAGCATGGCATCACAGGTGATATAGGGTTCGCACTCCGCGCCGTTGAGTAGCAATGTTTTGACTTGGTTGCCCGGGCCCGGATTGAGTTTGATGAAGCTGGGGAACCCGGCGCCGCCGAGACCGACGATGCCCGCATCGCGCAGCAGATGCCGCAGCTCGGCCGGTTTCGTCTCATGATAGTCATGCACCGGCATAGCGATGGCTTCATCCTTGCCATCGGCTTCGATCACGATGCAGGGCGCATCGAGTCCGGAGGGATGCGGCACTGGCCGGTTTTCGATGCGGATGATCCGACCGGACGTAGAGGCATGCACGGGGACACTGACAAAACTTTTAGCCTCGGCGATCATTTGTCCCTTAAGCACCCGTTCGCCGATACTGACCAGAGATTCAGCCGGGTCGCCAATGTGCTGTTGCAGGGGCAGGATCAGTTGCGGCGGAATGGGCGCCTCACTGATGAGTTCCTGCATGGAGATCTTTTTATGTTCGGGTAGACGTAGACCGCCGTGGAAGTGCCTGAGCAGACGTTTCATGATTTGTCTGCCTTCGGTTTTTCCAGTTCGATTCTGGGCTGAGGCCATTTCCATTGAGTGATATCGCGTTTCACCGGCACGATATAAATGCAGTCCACAGGACAGGGCGCAATACACAGGTTGCAGCCGGTGCATTCGGAATCAATGATCGTATGCATTTGTTTGGCTGCGCCGAGGATGGCGTCTACCGGGCAGGCCTGAATGCAAAGGGTGCAGCCGATGCAGAGCTGTTCATCAATGTGAACGATGGTTTTTTCCGCGTGTTGGCCGTTTTCCTCGTTTAGCGGAACAGGATCGCGGCCCAGCAGATCGGCTAGCGCCTGGATCACAACTTTGCCACCGGGGGGGCACTGGTTGATGTCAGCCTCGCCATTGGCGATGGCTTCAGCATAGGGCCGACAGCCGGCATAGCCGCACTGACCGCACTGGGTTTGGGGCAGAATGGCGTCAATTTTATCGGTAACCGGATCGCCTTTAACCTTGAAGCGGATAGCGGAATAGCCGAGCAGCAGACCAAAGGCAATGGCGAGAGCGGTTAAAATAAAAATCGCCTCGAACATCAGCCTTTTACTAACCCGGCAAAGCCCATGAAAGCAATGGACATCAGCCCGGCGGTAATCAGGGCGATCGCTGCGCCCTGGAAGGTTTCCGGCACATCGGCGACCATGATGCGTTCGCGCATGGCGGCAAACAGAATGAGCACCATGGAAAAGCCGAGTGCTGCCCCGAATCCGTAGAGGGCGGATTCGATAAAACCATGGTGGGTTTGCACATTTAAAAGTGCGACGCCCAGCACCGCGCAGTTGGTGGTAATCAGGGGCAGGAAAATGCCGAGCACCTGATAGAGCATGGGACTGGTTTTGCGTACTACCATTTCGGTAAACTGCACCACGACGGCAATCACCAGAATGAAGGTAATCGTGCGCAGGTATTCCAGACCAAAGGGTGCGAGCAGGTATTCATCAGCCAGATAGCTGCACACTGATGATAAGGTCAGGACAAAGGTGGTGGCCATCGCCATGCCGGTGGCGGTTTCCAGTTTGCGTGAAACGCCCATGAAAGGACACAGGCCCAGAAACTTCACCAGTACGAAGTTGTTAACCAGAATCGTGCTAATTAATATGAGAGCGTATTCTTTCATGATAGTGCCGAGGGGCGAGGGACGAGGGTCGAGGATTTCCTCGTTCCCACGCTCCTGCGTGGGAATGCATACCGGAACCCGGTAATCGAATCTAGGTATGGATTCCCACGCAGGAGCGTGGGAACCAGAGGTAAAGTGTGATTGTTGTAGTTCCTCGTCACTCGTTAGTCGTCCCTTATTTTACTTTCATTCCAGGTTGCGCGCCTTCGTGAGGTTCCAGTATCCATAAATTTTTGCCGCCGGGGCCAGCGGCCAGCACCATGCCTTCAGAGATCCCGAAGCGCATTTTGCGTGGCTTGAGGTTGACCACCATGACCGTCAGTTTACCCTGCAAATCTTCGGGCTGATAGGCAGACTTGATACCGGCGAGAACGGTGCGGGTTTCATCACCCAGGTCGAGCGTGAGTTGCAATAGTTTGTCGGCGCCTTTGACATGTTCGGCTTTAACGATACGGGCGATGCGCAGATCTATTTTGGCAAAGTCATCAAACTCAATTTCATCGGCAATGGGATCAGTCTTGCTTTTGGGCGTGGTGGTTACCGTTGGTGTGGTTTCCTGAAGATGTTCTTTAGAGGCTTCAAGCATGGCTTCGATTTTATCGGGTTCCACCCGCGTCATCAGCGGTTTGAATGTATTAATTTGATGACTCGTCAATGGTGCAGCGAGGTCTTCCCAGACCAGCGGTTCGATATTGAGAAAGGCTTCCGCCTGTTCGGCCATTTTTGGCAGCACGGGTTTAAGAAAGCCGACCAGGGCGCGGAACAGGTTGAGCCCCATGCTGCAAACAGCCTGCACGTTTTTCTCTTTGCCTTCTTCTTTGACCAGCACCCAGGGTTTGTTGGCGTCGATGTACTGGTTGGCCAGATCCGCCAGCGCCATAATTTCACGAATGGCATGACTGAACTCGCGTTGTTCATAGAATTTGGCGATGGGTGCGCAGGCCTCGGCAAAACGGGCGTAAAGCTCGGGTTCGGCACAGTCGGCTGAGAGTTGGCCGTCGAAACGTTTGAGAATAAAACCGGCGCAACGACTGGCGATGTTGATGACCTTGCCGACCAGATCAGAATTGATGCGCAACTGGAAGTCTTCGAGGTTGAGATCCAGATCCTCGATGCCGCGGCCGAGCTTGGCAGCGTAGTAATAACGCAGATATTCGGGATTCAGTTGTTCAAGATAAGTGCGTGCTTTGATAAAGGTGCCGCGTGACTTGGACATTTTTTGGCCGTTGACGGTGAGGAAGCCGTGACAGAAGACTGCCGTTGGGGTGCGAAAGTCCGCGCCATGCAACATTGCGGGCCAGAACAGGGTGTGGAAATAAGCGATGTCCTTGCCGATAAAATGATAGAGTTCGCAGTCGCTGTCTTTTTTCCACCAGTCATTAAAGTTCAGATCCTCGCGTTGCTTGCAGAGGTTTTTAAAACTGGCCATGTAACCGATAGGCGCGTCCAGCCAGACATAGAAATACTTGCCCGGCGCATCCGGGATTTCAAAACCGAAGTAGGGGGCGTCGCGGGAAATATCCCAATCCTGCAGACCCGTATCAAACCATTCTTTAAGTTTGTGCGCAATTTCCGGCTGGGTATGTCCGACAGTCTGCGTCCATTCCCTGAGCATGGACTCGAAGTCCCCCAGTTTGAAAAAGAAATGCTCAGATTCTTTTTCTATCGGTGTGGCACCAGAGACGGCGGAGACCGCGTTCTTCAGTTCGGTGGGCGAATAGGTCGCACCGCAGACTTCGCAGTTATCGCCGTATTGATCGGCCGCGCCACAGCGCGGGCATTCGCCCTTGATGAAGCGATCCGGTAGGAACATTTCTTTTTCCGGATCATAGGCCTGCTTAATAGTGCGTACGGCGATATGGCCGCCATCGCGCAGACCTTTATAGATGTACTCCGCCAGCTCACGATTTTCATCTGAGTGGGTGGAATAAAAATTATCAAACCCGATGCCAAAATCGGCAAAATCCGCCCGGTGCTCAAGATCGCTGTGGGCGATCAGCTCTTCGGGGCTGATGTTTTCACTCTGCGCCCGCAGCATGATGGGGGTGCCGTGGGCATCATCGGCGCAGACATAAATACATTCATGGCCTTGCATTTTATGGAATCGCACCCATATATCGGTCTGTATATATTCTACCAGATGGCCCAGGTGGATGGAGCCATTGGCGTAAGGCAACGCGCTGGTGACCAGGATATGGCGGGTGGATCTGGATTTTAATTCATTCATTTGGCTTTCACAGGTGCTTGTTATCCCGAGTGTTTTCCGGGGACTGACAGGAGGCGATACCCTATCAGGAATGCCCGGATTGAGCCAGTCTGGATTCAGTGCCGCTCCCGCTCGGATCAGGTCGGACCGCATCAGGGGTGGGGGCGAAAATGTCGTCAATACCCGTTAAAATATCCGGCTGTTTTCCATGAAGGGGCGGTACCAATATGTTGTGCGCGTTGCAGATATATCATGTAGAATGCGGCTAATACTTTATCAGTTTGCTCGGATATTTCAAACCGGTATTTTCAATACGAACGAGGCGGATAGATTCCGCGCCCAGGTTTTAACCCCACAACCCTCAAACTTTAAAATCCAGGAGAAGCAAATGGCGGATGTTTCACAATCACAGGTCGAAGATGCCATCAAGACATACATTGATCCCTATCTGGAAGGTGATCTGGTTTCAAACAAGGCAGTGAAAGATATCACTATTGACGGTGACAAGGTTACGGTGGATATCGAGCTGGGTTTTCCCGCCGACGGCTATAAAAAAGATCTGGCGGCAAAGCTGAAGAATAAGGTTGAGGCGCTGGATGGCATCACAGAGGCTAGTTTCAATATTACCCACAATATCACATCCCATGCAGTGCAAAAGGGTGTAAAGACCATTGACGGTGTGAAAAACATCATTGCTGTGGCGTCAGGCAAAGGAGGGGTGGGCAAGTCCACCACTGCGGTCAACCTGGCCCTGGCCCTGTCCGCCGAAGGCGCGACCGTCGGTATTCTGGACGCCGATATTTATGGCCCTAGTCAGCCGCGTATGCTCGGTGTGTCCCAGCAGCCGGAATCCGCCGATGGCAAATCTATGGAACCGCTGAACAGCTACCACCTTCAGTCCATGTCGATCGGCTATCTCATTGATGAAGAAACGCCGATGATCTGGCGAGGCCCTATGGTCACCCAGGCGCTGGAGCAGTTGCTGAATGACACCAAGTGGAAAAATCTTGATTATCTGATTGTCGATCTGCCGCCGGGCACTGGCGATACCCAACTGACCCTGGCGCAGAAAGTGCCGGTTACCGGCGCCGTGATCGTCACCACGCCCCAGGACATCGCCCTGCTCGATGCACGTAAAGGTCTGAAGATGTTCGAAAAGGTAGAAGTGCCGGTACTGGGTATCATCGAAAATATGAGTATCCATATCTGTAGTGAATGTGGCCACGAAGAGCATATTTTCGGTTCCGGTGGCGGTGGACGCATGGCCGAACAGCATAACGTGGATCTGCTGGGCTCGTTGCCGCTGGACATCTCTATTCGCACCAGCACCGATGAAGGCAAGCCCTCCGTGGTGGCGGATCCTGAAGGCCGTATCGCCGAGATTTATCGCGATATTGCCCGCCGGGTAGCGGCCAAACTGTCACTGAGAGTTCGGGATTACAGCGCCAGCTTCCCGAATATCGTGATTCAGAATAACTAAAAAATAAATCAGGGGGAACAGGGTAGAAACCCTGTTCCCTGCGGCTTATCATTTACGGTGTCTGGCGCAGAGCGTCTTTATCTGCTGTTCATCAAATCCTGCCTTTTCTAAAGAACGGATTCTTTTCCTTTTGATTTTCCCCGGGTGTTTTGACGCTGCTATTCGTCGATGATGAACGTAATATTTTGTCATCGCTGAATCGTTTGTTTCGGCCACAGGGATACCGGATTCTTACCGCGCTGAGTGGCATGGTGCTGTCACGGGATCTGATGCTCAATGAGGAGATCCTGCTTTTGTCCCGGGGCCATCGCCTGAGTGAGGCTATTATCGGACGTATTTATCACATGGAAGAGTCGATTGATCGGGATCTCGAAATTTACGTGCTGACAGACAGGGAGGACTGATATGCGCCGCCTCATGCTGGTTGATTCGGATACCGCATGCCGGAAATAGATGACGTGGCAGTTTCTGGCGGAGATCAAAAATCTGCAACTGGAGGCCATGCGTCTTATTCTGAGGGGGGAAAGCCGGTTTGTGAGTAGCCATTTCCCCGGCCAGCCTGTTAAAATGTCCGCCAATTCAAACAGAAAGGGCAGACGTGAGTATCAAATCCGACCACTGGATCCGGCGCATGGCCGAAAGCGAGGCTATGATTGACCCCTTCGAGGCCGGTCAGGTACGAGAAAATGGCGGCGCCCGGATTGTTTCCTATGGCACCTCCAGTTACGGCTATGACGTGCGCTGCGCCGATGAATTCAAAATTTTCACCAACATCAATTCCGCCATCGTGGATCCCAAGGATTTCGATCACCAGAGCTTTGTCGATTTCAAGGGCGATGTCTGCATTATCCCGCCCAACTCGTTCGCCCTGGCGCGCACGGTGGAATATTTTCGTATTCCCCGCAGCGTGCTGACGATTTGTCTGGGCAAGTCCACTTATGCCCGTTGCGGCATTATTGTCAATGTCACGCCGCTGGAGCCGGAATGGGAAGGTCATGTGACGCTGGAGTTTTCCAATACCACGCCACTGCCGGCTAAAATTTACGCCAACGAAGGCGTGGCGCAGATGTTGTTCTTCGAGTCGGACGAGGTTTGTGATACGTCGTACAAGGATCGCGGTGGCAAGTATCAGGGCCAGCAGGGCGTAACCTTACCCAAGGCCTGATTTCTCGTCATCCAGCAACACGCTGTTACCCTGCAGACGCAGGCGGCCTTCGGCAAACCAGCGGATCACCTGCGGGTAAATAATATGTTCCTGCTCGTGAATACGCTGGGCCAGCGTGTCGGCGTCATCATTTGCGTGGATCGGGATTTCCGCCTGCCGGATCACCGGCCCGGCATCCAGCTCGGGGGTGACAAAATGCACACTGACACCATGAATTTTATCCTCGGCATCGAGCGCGCGCTGGTGGGTGTTCAGCCCCTGATAACGGGGCAGCAGAGAGGGATGAATGTTGATCATGTGGCCGTAGTAATGCTTGACGAATTCATCGGTCAGAATGCGCATGAAACCGGCCAGCACCACCAGTTTTGCCTGGTAGTGATCGATGCGGCTCATCAGCGCCTGATCAAAGGCGGGGCGGCTATCGTATTCATGGTGATCGATTACTTCGGCGGGGATCCCGGCCTTGCGGGCGCGGTTGAGGCCATAGGCCTGCGGGTTGTTGCTGATCACGGCGCGGATCTCAGCCGGTAGCCCGGCGCTGATAGCGTCGATAATGGCCTGCAGGTTGCTGCCGTTACCGGAGATCAGGACGACGATGGGCAGGGGGCGGTCAGCGGAGGTCATGCCGACGTGATGACCACTTGTTGAGCCTCTTTTTCGTGGCGGGTTTCAATGCGGCCGATAAGCGTGGCCTCTACTTCGTCCGCTTGCAGATGTGCCAGCGCCTGCCCGGCATCGGCGGCATCCACGACCACGACCATGCCAAGGCCGCAGTTGAAGGTGCGATACATTTCTTCATCGTTGATATTGCCCTGCTGTTGCAGCCAGTCAAATACGGCGGGCGTCTGCCAGCTTGTGGCGTCAATATGCGCATAGGTGCCGGCGGGCATGACCCGCGGCAGGTTTTCCAGCAGGCCGCCGCCGGTGATGTGGGCCATCGCGTGGATGTCGATTTCTGCGGCCAGCCTGAGCAGAGGTTTGACATAGATGCGAGTGGGTTCTAATAGACGTTCACCCAGAGTGGCACCGTCGAAGGGCTGGCTCAAATCGGCTTTACAGGTTTCAATGACCTTGCGAATCAAAGAATAGCCGTTGGAATGCGGCCCGCTGGCCGCCAGGCCAATAAGTACGTCACCGGGTTTCACCGCACTGCCGTCGATGATCTTACTTTTCTCCACTACACCGACACAGAAACCGGCCAGATCATAATCGTTGCCCTGGTACATGCCCGGCATTTCTGCGGTCTCGCCACCGACCAGGGCGGCACCGGCCTGGCAACAGCCTTCAGCGATGCCCTTGACCACGTCGGCGGCTGCATCCACATCCAGCTTGCCAGTGGCGTAATAGTCGAGAAAGAACAGAGGCTCCGCGCCTTGCACGATGAGATCATTGACACACATGGCCACCAGATCGATGCCGATGCTGTCATGCCGGTTCATCTCCATGGCCAGTTTCAGCTTAGTGCCGACGCCGTCGGTGCCCGAGACCAGCACGGGTTCGCGGTAGCGATCCCGCGGTAATTCAAACAGGGCGCCAAAACCGCCCAGTCCGGCCATGACGCCGGGCCGTTGAGTGGTGGCCGCCAGCGGCTTGATACGTTCGACCAGGGAGTTACCGGCATCGATATCGACCCCGGCATCCCGGTAACTCAGAGAGGGCTTGTCACCCTGGGGGAATGAATTATTATCTGACACACAAATCTCCTGCAAACCGGAATCAGAAACAGCATTTACAGACTGATCGGTGCATAATACGTAAAAATCTAATTATCCTGGAATCTAATTATCCTGATCTAGCGGGCAGAATAAAAGGGATCGGGTCATTTAATTAATCAATTTATGTTCTTACAAGATTGCTCAACCCATTAAATGACGCCCACCTCTTTTGTTTCTGATATTTTGCCGTAGAGCAGGCAGAAACAACGCAAAGAGCAACAAATCGTATGTGGAATCAGGTAGTCAAGCGCATCCTGTACTCAGGATCGGCCGGTCTTTTTATGTTATCCCTGTTACTGAATATCGGCCTGATATCCGTTGCACGGGCCGACATCATCCCTGGCCTGTATGAAACAGAGATCCCGGTCGGCACTCAGAATCTTGATGAACGCAAGCAGGCATTAACTGCGGGCATGCGCCAGGTACTGCTGCGGGTATCCGGGCACAGCATCGTGCTCACCATTACCGCTATTGAGAAAGCCCTGACTCACCCGACTCACTATGTGCAGCGTTATCGCTACCGCAACCGTGAAGGAGCGGGGGGCGCGCAGGAGAATGTGTTATGGGTGCGCTTCGATCAAAAGGCCATAAACAAGTTGCTGCGTGACAACCGCATGCCGGTCTGGGGCAGAACCCGTCCGGCGGTACTGGTGTGGCTGGTGGTGGATAATCGTCAGTCGCGCATCCTGTTAGGCAACAATGTCAGTAATCCCGCTAAAGTCTTCATTTCCGAGCAGGCCAGACTGCGGGGGATACCGCTACGCTGGCCAATGCTGGATCTGTCTGATCGCGCCAATATCACCACCAGCGATGTCTGGGGCAGTTTTGAAGATACGATTATCAGTGCCTCCCGCCGCTACCATACCGAGGCCATCCTGGTGGGGCGCGTGTACAAGACTTACAGGGGTAGCTGGAATGCACGCTGGACGCTGTATGACCACGGTCATCGGGAAGGCTGGAATGCCCATGCCGAAACGCTGGTTGAGGCCTTAATGCCGGGCGTGGACAAAACGGCCAGTATTCTGGCCCAGCGTTTTGCCAGGGTCGAAAGTGAAAAACAGAACAATGCCCTGCTGCTACAGGTGTATGGTGTGAATACGTTGACAGCCTATAATAAAATCCTGAAATATCTGTCCCGGCTGGCGGTAGTGACGGATGTACAGCCACAGACGGTATCGCCGGATAATGTTATTTTCCGACTGAAGGTTCGTAATGGCGCTCTGGCGGTTTCCCAGGCTATCGCCCTGGGTCATACCCTGGTTACGACGGGCATGCAAAGCCGACCTTCGACCGCCCCGCGCGTGGCAGCCAATTCCGTTAGTGGTCAGCCTGCCACAAGGGTCAAGGCGGATCTGGTCTATCACCTGATTCAGTAACGTTCCGTGGACGCCAGGCATATTCCGAATCTGATCAGCATTTTGCGTATTTTACTTGTTGCGCCACTGACGCTTTGTCTGTTGTCCAAAAACTATACGGCTTCACTGGGCGTATTTTTGCTGGCAGGGTTTTCCGATGCTCTGGATGGCTATCTGGCGCGCCGTTTCAACTGGACTTCCCGCCTCGGCGCGCTACTGGATCCACTGGGTGACAAGCTGCTGATGATGACGACTTATCTGATCCTGGGCTTGCAGACGTTGATTCCCATGTGGCTGGTACTGGCGGTGATTTTGCGGGATGTCATTATTGTCAGCGGTGGCCTGCTATACCGCTTTCTGGTCGGTGATGTGGTGATTAAACCCATCGTCAGCAGCAAGATCAATATGGTGTTGCAGGTGTTACTGATGTTCAGCCTGCTGCTGTCCCTGTCGCTCTATCCTCTGCCGCCGATGTTGTTGAAAACGCTGATGTGGCTGGTGCTGTTCTCTACTCTGATCAGCGGCAGTTGCTATGTTTATCAATGGGGGCGACGCGCATGGATGAGTGGCCCAGGCAAAAAGGCATGAGTGTCCAGCTCCCTTTAGGGATCCAGCTTCGGGACTCGGCGACCTTTGCCAGTTTTCATTCGGCGCACAACCGTCAATTACTGACGGCCTTAAAAGAAACACAGGAAACCTGCGTCTACTTCTGGGGCAAGACCGGTACCGGCAAGTCGCATCTCTTGCAGGCCTTGTGTCATGAGAAAGCCGGTAAAGGCTGGCGGGTGGCTTATTTGCCACTGGCGGAACCGGACCTCATGCCTGCCATGCTGGAAGATATGGATCAGTTCGATCTGATCTGTGTGGATGATCTTCAATATGTAGCCGGTAAGGAGGACTGGGAAATCGCCCTGTTTCATTGTTATAACCGCATCCAGATCCGTGCCGGCCGGTTGGTGATCAGCGCGAACCAGGCACTCCCCAGCCTGCCGATCGGGTTGCCGGATCTGGCCTCGCGCCTAGGCTGGGGACTGGTGTTTCAGTTTCATGAACTGGCGGACGAAGACAAGCAGGCCGCGCTGCAACTACGGGCCCAGGCACGAGGCCTTGATCTGAGTGATGAGGTTGCGGTCTACCTGCTCAGACACGCCCCGCGCGACATGAGCAGTCTGTTTTCTCTGCTTGAACGGCTGGATGAAGCTTCGCTGGCGGCGCAGCGCAAACTGACCATTCCCTTTGTACGCCAGTTTATCTGAGCAAGGGGAAATTCAACGCAAAGGGGCCAGGGTGAAAAGTTCGCAAAGAATTTCAATACAGACTTTGCGTTCTTTGCACCCGACTGGGGTTTCTAAATAGCGGTTCCAAATACCCGTCCACTTCAGGAATGACCGTTCGTCTCAGAAATGACCGTTCGTCCTGAGCCTGTCGAAGGAAGCCTGTCGAAGGAAGCCTGT
>CAZQVV010000068.1:0-10841 GCA_964596835.1 uncultured Thiohalophilus sp.
TTGGTGCCATAGGTGTACGGCTGCGGCAGCCGTTGATCGTCGCCTTTATTGCGGTAGGTATTCTGGTGGGGCCGTCCGTACTCGGTTGGGTGTCGGCAGACGACCAGGTCGATCTGCTGGCTAAGCTGGGTATCGCGCTGCTGTTGTTCGTGGTCGGACTCAAGCTGGATCTGCACATTATCCGCACCATGGGGCCGGTGGCGTTGGTCACCGGTCTGGGGCAGGTCATCTTCACCTCGGTTATCGGCTACTTTATCGCCACCGCACTGGGGGTGGCCCCGGTGAGCGCCCTCTACGTGGCGGTGGCGTTGACCTTTTCCAGCACCATCATCATCGTCAAGCTGTTGTCCGACAAACGTGAGGTGGACACCTTGCATGGGCGCATCGCCATCGGTTTCCTCATTGTCCAGGATATCGTGGTGGTGCTGGTGATGATTGGTTTGACCGCCCTGGGCGAGGCCGGTGATGCTACTGGCCTGGGTTGGGAGGCGATCGAGGTATTGGTAAAGGGCGGCCTGTTCATCGCAGCCATTAGCCTGTTGATGCGCTATGTGTTGACGCCGCTGCTGCATCAACTGGCAAAATCGCCTGAGTTACTGGTGTTATTCGCTATCGCCTGGGCGGCATCTCTGGGCGCAATGGGTGTACATCTGGGGTTTAGCAAAGAAGTCGGCGCTTTTCTCGCCGGTGTGTCGCTGGCCTCTACGCCCTACCGTGAGGCCATCGGTGCGCGTCTGGTGAGCCTTCGGGATTTTCTGCTGCTTTTTTTCTTCATCGATTTGGGGGCCGGGCTGAATCTGGCAACGCTCGGTGCGCAGGTGATACCGGCCATTCTGTTGTCGCTCTTCGTACTCATCGGCAACCCTTTGATTGTGATGATAATCCTGGGTGCTATCGGTTATCGTAAGCGCACTGCTTTTTTAGCGGGTCTGACGGTAGCCCAGATCAGTGAATTCTCCCTGATCCTGGGGGCGTTGGGTCTGAGTCTGGGCCATATCGATGCCGACACCATGGGTCTGATTACGCTGGTGGGATTGATCACCATCAGTGTGTCCACTTATATGATCCTGTTCTCTCATCCGCTCTACGAGAAGATGTCCCCCTGGCTGGGTGTGTTCGAGCGTAAACGGGCATATCGGGAAGAAGCCTGGGATCTGGTTACCGATGAGAGCGGAGTCGATGTCATCCTGTTTGGTCTGGGGCGATTTGGCTCCGGGATCGCTCGGGAAATGCGGCAACGCGGCCACCGGGTGCTTGGCGTGGATTTCGATCCTGAGTTGGTGCGTCGACATGAAGGGGACGCTGATGCGGTGCGCTACGGTGATGCCGAAGATCCTGAGTTTCTCGCTACCCTGCCACTCGAGCAGGTGCCTTGGGTCTTTAGCAGTCTGCGCGAGATGCCCGTCACTCTCGCTCTGCTGCATGGTCTGCGCCACCATGGGTACAAAGGGTACGTGGCGGTAACGGCCCATGCCGCCTCGGATGCCAGGCAATTGAAGCAGGCGGGTGCCGACCATGTCCTAATCCCTTATGCTGACGCCGCTGCGGAGGCCGTTAATAATCTGTTGGGTGCGGCTGACGCAGCCGGGAGAGATAGCCAGTTTTCTGAATGACAGCAAGGTTATTTATGGGGAAGCAGGCAGATGAATGAAACTCCTTTTTGATATCAGGCCTTCCGGAATAGTGCGGTTGATCGGAGTTGCCTATCCGGTCATTATGAGACCTGTCGCGGCTGTCGTTGTGTGGCGTACCGTCTATGCATATAGGGAGGCTATCTGGCGGGAAGCCTTGAACAAACCAGGAGTAATTTAGAATGCAGCAACCTTTATTGATGACGCTTACACCCCGCGAATCGCTGATGATCCATTTGCGGACTGGAGGGTTACGCGCGGTTTTGTTTGCCCTGCTCTGGTGGATACTCACTGATGGCGCAATGGGTTCGTGGCTGGTTGGTGTACCCGTGATATTGTTTTCGACGCTGGTCAGCGTAGTGTTTCTGCCTCCCTTTTCCTGGTCTCTGATCGGGCTTGCCCGCTTTGTCCCGTTTTTTCTCTGGCACTCACTACGGGGTGGGGTGGATGTTGCTCGGCGTGCTCTGCACCCGCAGCTGCCCATTTCGCCAGGGATGTTTGACTACAGGTTCCGCTTACCGCCAGGCCCGTCCCAGGTGTTTATGGCGAACACGGTCAGCCTGCTGCCGGGCACATTGAGTGCCGGGCTGGATGAAGATCTCCTGTGCGTTCATGTGCTTGACGAAACCAGCGCTTTTGCCGAGGAATTGAAAGTGTTGGAGATGTATGTGGCCGGGGTGTTCGGGCTGGATTTGGCCGGAAGTCGGAGTGAGGTGTGATATGAAACGCTTCAATAATATCCTTTTTGTTTGTGAGTCGGCTGTTGACGGTGGTATGGCGCTGGCGCGCGCTGTCACGCTGGCGGAAAACAACCAGGCGCAGTTAACGGTGGTCGAGGTAATGGACGAGCCGCTATCCATCGTGGGCGCAGTCAGTGGCAATGTGTCAGCGGAAACGATACAGAAAGCCATGCTCGAAGAGCGGCAGGAACGACTGAAGCGTTTGATCGAGACCGTCCGGACAGATATTCATGTAAACACCAGGGTGCTGCTGGGAACACCTTTTCTGGAAATTATCCGGGAGGTGTTGCAGGGGCAGCGGGATCTGGTGATCAAGCCCGCTCACGGCGACAGCATGCTGGGCAGGATATTCGGCAGCAACGATATGCATCTGTTGCGCAAGTGTCCCTGCCCGGTGTGGTTGATGAAACCGACTGGCCCCAAAACGTACCGACGGATTCTGGCAGCCGTGGATTTCGGGAAGGAAAACGACAAAGACAAAAAGAACTCACTCAACCGCCAGGTACTGGAGATGGCGACTTCATTGTCCCACTCGGAATTCAGTGAGTTACACATCGTACATGTCTGGCGGGCATATGGTGAAAGCGCCTTGAGGAGCGGTTTTGCGCAGATGCCCGAAGCAAAGCTGGACGTTTACCTTGACGATATTCAGCAGCAACATCATCAGTGGCTAAACGGGTTGATGGATGATCTGTCTGCCTGGGTGGGGGAGGATGCCGTTGATTACGTCAAGCCCCGGCTGCACTTGTTGAAAGGGGATGCGAAGGATGAGATACCACGCCTGGCGGGTGAGCTTCAGGCGGACCTTATCGTCATGGGTACGCTGGCACGTGCCGGGATACCCGGCTTCATCATGGGCAATACTGCTGAGGCAATCCTGAATCGCATCAATTGTTCAGTGTTGGCGGTCAAACCCGAGGGCTTTGTCACGCCAGTCTCGTTAAAGGAGTAAAGACTCATGCAAATGTTGTATTTTGGTATGGCGTTGTTCCTTCTGTTGACGCTGGTGGCGGGGCTGTGGCGTGTCCTCCGCGGTCCGACAGCGGCGGACCGTATGCTCGCCGCACAGTTGTTCGGTACCACTGCGGTTGCCTGTGTGTTGCTGTTGGCACAGGCGATTGATTATCCGCCGTTACGTGATGTGGCGTTGGTGCTTGCATTGTTGGCGGCGGTAACCGCCGTCGCTTTCGTGCGGCGCGCCTGGGTGCCCGTGGATCAGAATCATGCCGGTGACTGAAATTCTCACGTCTGTGTTGTTGGCTGCCGGAGCGGTATTCTTTCTGGCCGGCACCGTCGGCCTGTTGCGTTTTCCTGATGTCTATACCCGCCTGCATGCGCTGACCAAGGCCGACAATGTTGGTCTGGGACTGGTGGTGGCCGGACTCGCCTTGCAGGCGGAGTCCTGGACCGGGGTGGGCAAGCTGCTGCTGATCTGGTTATTGGTACTGCTCGCGGGTGCCAGTGTCGCCCATCTGGTGGCTGTCGCGGCACGGCAACGAGGTATCAAACTATGGAAACAATGATACTGTTGCAGTCGATATTTGATGTCGTGCTGGGAGTTGCCCTGTTGTGGCTGGTCTGGCAAGCATTGGCAAGCCCGGATCTCTTCCGGGCTATTGTGCTGTTTATTGCCTTTGGGTTGTTGATGGCGCTGGTCTGGGTGCGGCTTGATGCTCCGGATATCGCCCTGGCCGAGGCGGCCATTGGTGCGGGTCTGACGGGTGCCCTGTTGCTGGCGGCACTGGCAAGGCTTGAATCAGGGAATGAAACAAAGACACGCCATAAGAATGACAACGGATCTGAAGCTCATGACCCGGGTTGTTGATAAACAGGCGCCGTTTCGTTGGCTGCTTGTGACGCTGCTGTTATTTCTGGCTGTGGGATTGGGTTATGCGGTGTTATCCCTTCCCGCGCAGCACCCTGGTTTGAGTGAATCTGTGGCGGAAAATATCGAAACCAGCGGAGTGAGCAATCCGGTAACTGCCGTCTTGCTTAACTTCCGTGGTTACGACACATTGCTGGAAATGGGGGTGCTGCTGCTGGCTCTGCTTGGGATCTGGTCACTCCGTTCTGTTCCGGGACCGCGTGAGGCATCCCCGGGGCCTGTGCTGGATATGCTGACACGCCTGCTGGTTCCATTACTTATCCTGGTCGCGGGTTATCTGCTGTGGGTGGGGGGCCACGCGCCAGGGGGTGCCTTTCAGGCCGGTGCAGTGCTGGGGGCGGCGGGGGTGCTGCTGTTACTGGCGGGTTGGCGTCCAGGCGCAAAGTTTTCGGGTTTGCCATTGCGCATTATTTTGGTGATGGGGCCTGGGATGTTCATTGCGGTGGGCATAGTGTTAATGCTGCTGGGACGGCGACTGCTGGAATATCCACCGTCACTCGCGGGAGCACTGATATTACTGATCGAATCGGCCGCTACCTTGTCTATCGGTATTACGTTGGCGGCCCTGTTCCTGGGCGGTCGACCTGAGACGGGGCCGGATCGATGAGCCATGTTTCCCTTTATGCGCTGGTCGGAGTGGGGCTGTTCATCCTGGGCCTGTACGCCTTGATCGTCCACACGCATTTGCTGCGCAAGATCCTGGCTATCAACGTGATGGGAAGCGGGGTGTTCCTGGTGCTGGTGGCACTGGCGACGCGTACCCAGGGGGCAACGCCAGATCCGGTATCTCACGCCATGGTGATTACCGGTATCGTAGTGGCCATCTCTGCTACCGCTCTGGCACTTGCATTGATGCTGCGGGTGCAGGCAGAAACCGGCCAGGCCAAACTTCCTGAAGAGCGGTTGGAATAGCGCGGGTGGAAGTATTGGTGGCAAACACGCCCTGGAGCGTGATCATTATTTTGTTGCCGCTGGCCGGAGCCCTGGCCTGTTTTTTATGGCCGCGGCGCAGCGTGCCGTTGGGTCTGGTTGCTGCACTCGGTATTGTTACTTGTGTCGTTGGCCTCGCATGGCAAGTGATGGAGCAGGGTACACAACGCTATGCGATTGGTGGTTGGGGCGCGCCATTAGGCATTGATCTTTATGCCGATGGCCTGAGCCTGCTGATGCTGATGGTAACGGCGGTGGTGGGGCTGGGTATCAGTGTCTATTCCATCGGCTATTTCGAGCGTAAACAATCGGCTGTCTTCTGGCCGCTGTGGTTGTTCCTGTGGACTGCGCTGAATGCCCTGTTTCTGTCTGCAGATATTTTCAATCTTTATGTCACCCTGGAGCTGCTGGGGCTGGCAGCGGTGGCGTTGGTGGCACTGGCAGGTGGGGCGGATGCCTTGATCGCGGCCATGCGTTACCTGCTGGTCAGCCTGCTGGGTTCGTTATTCTTCCTGCTGGGTGTCGCACTGCTCTACCACAGTTTTGGCAGTCTCGATATCTCGATACTCGCAGAGCGGGTAGGGCCGTCACCCGCAATGTGGGCTGCGGTGGGCTTGATGAGCGCGGGCCTGCTGCTCAAGACGGCACTGTTTCCGCTGCACTTCTGGTTGCCGCCAGCCCATGCCAGTGCCCCGGCACCAGTGAGTGCGCTGTTGTCGGCGCTGGTGGTGAAAGCGTCGTTTTATATTCTGCTGCGTCTGTGGCTGGAGGTCTTCCCGCCGAACAGTGCGGCGCTCGGACAACTGCTAGGCCTGCTCGGCGCGGTCGCTGTGTTCTGGGGCGGGCTTCAGGCGCTACGCCAGACGCGGCTTAAAATGCTGATTGCCTATTCGACCGTGGCACAACTGGGTTATCTGTTTCTGGCTTTTCCATTGGCGACTAGTATGGCCTGGAAGGGGGCTCTTTATCTGGTGGCATCCCACGCCCTGGCCAAAGCCGCCATGTTTATGGCAGCCGGTAATATTCTGCGTTTCGGTGGACATGACCGCATTGTGGATCTCGACCGGGTGGCGCAACGTCTGCCTTTGACGTTGACTGCCTTTGCCCTGGCGGGCGTCAGCAGCATGGGTCTTCCGCCCAGTGGCGGATTCATCGCCAAATGGCTGCTGCTGGATGCGGCAATGCGCTCTGGCCAGTGGTGGTGGGTGATTGTTCTGATTCTGGGTGGATTGCTGACTGCGGCTTACGTTTTCAAAGTGATCGGTCATGCGTTTACCCAGGCCGAGGTCACTCATGAAGCCAGAGCGGTGCCTGCCATTATGGAGTGGACCGCGCTGATCCTGGCGCTGTTCGCTATCCTGCTGGGTCTGGTTGCCCCCTGGCCCCTGGCATTAATGGATATTGGTTTACCCTTTGGCGGGGGGGGCGTTTGATGATGCGCATGGACACACTCGCGGCTCGTTGGCGTTCATGCCTTCGCGGCATTAGTCCATCCCGGTACGTCAATTCGTGGGCGCATGGAGTGTGGGAGCGATGAACTGGGACTCTGGGTTGCTGCTACTCGTTCTCGCTAGTTCCCTGGTGCCGGGACTGGTGATTTTCTTTTTGTCCGAGGCGCGCGTTGCAACCCGCACCACCCTGAACCTGGCTGGTGGCTTACTCAAGCTGGTACTGGTCGGCGTGATGATCTGGGGTGTTTTTCACGGGCACTATTACGAGATCCGCCTGCCTCTGTTACCCGGACTGGATCTGCTGTTACGTGCCGATGCTGAGGCGCTTTTGTTCGTCACATTGTCCGCCGTGCTCTGGCTGGTCACGACTGTTTATGCCATCGGCTACCTGGAGGGCTCGCCCCATCGCAGCCGTTTTTTTGGATTTTTCAGTCTCTGCGTGACCGCAACAGTTGGTGTAGCTCTGGCGGGCAACCTGATTACCTTTTTGCTGTTTTATGAACTGCTGACCCTGGCCACCTATCCGTTGATCATGCATCGGGGAACCGAGGTAGCGCGCCAGGCCGGGCACACCTACCTCAGATACACCATCGCAGGCGGCGCCTTGTTGCTGGTTGGCACCGTGTGGCTTTACGGTCTGGCCGGTACGCTGGAATTTACTCACCGTGGATTCGTGGCAGATCTGGTCGAAACTCATCGTCTGGCGCTTATTGTCATTTTTGTGTTGCTGATTGCAGGGTTGGGTGTCAAGGCCGCACTGGTACCCTTACATGGTTGGTTACCACTGGCGATGGTGGCGCCGGCACCCGTAAGTGCTCTGTTACATGCTGTGGCGGTGGTGAAAGCGGGTGCCTTTGGTTTCGTGCGAGTGATCGATGATGTATACGGTGTCGAGATCGCGGCAAACCTCGGTGTCACGAGGCCGCTTGCCATACTGGCAGCGGTGACTATTATCTACGGCTCACTGCGAGCGCTATTCCAGGATGATCTGAAACGCCGACTGGCATACTCCACGGTCAGCCAGGTCTCCTATATCATTCTCGGTATCGCGGTGGTCGGTCCGATCGCCAGCATTGGTGGCCTGGTCCATCTGGTGCATCAGGGCGTGATGAAGATTACGCTGTTTTTCTGCGCAGGCAACCTCGCTGAAACTTTAGGGATTCATAAAATCAGCGAAATGAACGGGGTCGGGCGGCGTATGCCCTGGACCATGGCGGCGTTCACTATTGGCGCCCTCGGTATGATTGGCGTGCCACCCTTGGCCGGTTTTATCAGTAAATGGTACCTGGGACTGGGGGCGCTGGATGCCGGACAGAGCTGGGTGATCATTATCCTGGCCGGCAGCAGCTTGCTTAATGCGGGTTATTTTCTGCCGGTTCTGTACGCTGCCTGGTTCAAGCCGCCGCCGGATAGCTGGCCTGCGGAGCGATCTTATGGGCGGCGTGAGACGGCCTGGGCGCTACTGGCACCCCCCGTGGTGACGGCCTTGCTGACCGTACTCATGGGGTTGCTGGCATCGGCACCGTTTAGTCCGTTGCAATGGGCACGGTTGATCACTACACAGGAATACGCGCCGTGAATTCTACGCTGAGTGTATTTCTGCTACTGTCGGTGCCGGGACTGCCGTTATTGCTCGCCTTTCCAGCCCTGCGCTCACGCTTACCTGGGGCTTGCCATCTTGCTCTGTTGCCCGCCGTTATTCTGTTGGCTGTGCCGACGGTTGTTTCTGTTGACTTGCCCTGGCTGCTGTTCGGTGCTGGACGACTAGGTATTGATGATGTATCCCGATGGTTGTTAGGAATGTCGGTGGTCCTTTGGGCTGTTGCCGCGATCCTTTTACGCACCCCCCCCCAGCAGGTGCCGGATAACTTTCTCAGGACCTTTTTTCTGCTCACCATGGCGGGTAATCTGGGTGCGATTCTGGCGACCGACCTGGTCGGTTTTTTCACTTTTTCAGCGCTGATGGGGTATAGCTTTTATGCTCTACTGGTTATTGATGGCGATGTGACTGCGCGGCGAGCGGGACGTGTCTATCTCGGTGTTATGATCCTGGCGGATTTGGCCCTGTTTGAGGCCTTGTTGATTGCGGCTGCCATGACCGGTAATCTGGACTTCGAGACTGTGCGCCACGTAATAGGCGCGTCACCCACATCAGATTTGTATCTGTTGATGGTTCTCACCGGTTTTGCGGCCAGGGCTGGCATCTGGCCGTTGCATTTCTGGTTGCCGTCGGCCTTTGGTTCGGCTCGACCGATGGTGGCTCTGCTGCTGGGCGGTGTTCCCGTTTCTATCGGGCTGCTTGGGATCGTGCGCTGGTTGCCTCTTGGCGAAATTGCTTCACCTGATCTGGGATTGATTATGCAGGGCATGGGTGTGGCCGCTGTGCTCTACGCTATTCTGGCGGGGTTGATACGGGCGCAGATGAGGCGGTTACCCGCCTACGCCGCCATCATCGCCACGGGGTTGTTCGTCACTGCCCTGGGGGTGGGACTGGCTGATCCTGTTGTATGGAGCTGGTACGAGAATCAGGCATATCTTTTCATTGCCGCCCTGGGGTTTGGTTTGGCGGCACTGGTTATCGTCATTGGGGGGTTCAAGACGAGGGACCGTTTTCCAGTTGCAGCGGTGAGACAGGCAGATTCGAGTCCGTGGTTTGAGCGCTGGCCTGGAGCCGTCGTGCGTTGGGCTGGGTGGATGGGATTCGATGTATTGCCCCGGTTGTGTGCTTCATGGCAGGCTAAAGTGGGCCGTTTCCGGCAGGTTCGCGCATGGCAAAGAGTATTGGGCAGCAGTGAGCGTTCTCTGCAACGCTGGACCTTTGCCATTACCCTATTTTTGTTGCTGGGTATTCTTATGGCATTTGTCAGCGCATCTTCCTGGTTATTTTGATCCTCATATCAAAAAATAGGATCTTGCCCTGTCTAAGCGGATGGAAAAAACAAAGTGAATACGACAAACGCTCTGATATCTAATAGAATACGCGGCTTGTTTTAAAGTTTGAGGAGTAATGAGGTATGTCGATGGCGGACCGAGACGGATTAATCTGGCTGGATGGGGAAATGGTGCCCTGGCGCGAGGCGCAGATCCATGTACTGACCCATACCCTGCATTACGGCATGGGTGTGTTTGAGGGGCTGCGCGCCTACAAAACCGGGCAGGGAACGGCTATTTTCCGCCTGCAGGCGCACACGGATCGCCTGTTTCGCTCGGCACATATTCTGGGGATGCCCATGCCCTTTGACAGACAAACCCTGAATACCGCGCAAAAAGAGGTGGTGCGGGAGAATAATCTGGAGACCGCCTATATTCGGCCCATGTGTTTCTATGGCTCTGAAGGCATGGGTCTGCGTGCCGACAATCTGAAAGTGCATGTAACGATCGCCGCCTGGGAATGGGGTTCCTATCTGGGCGCGGAAGGACTGGAAAAGGGTATCCGTATCAAAACCTCGTCTTTCACCCGTCATCACGTCAACATCACTATGTGCAAGGCCAAGGCCAATGGCAACTACATAAATTCCATGCTGGCGCTGCAGGAAGCCCTGCGTGACGGCTATGACGAAGCCCTGCTGCTGGATGTAGACGGTTTTGTGGCCGAAGGCAGCGGCGAGAATATTTTTATTATCCGAAACGGCATCATCTACACGCCGGATCTGACCTCGGCGCTGGAAGGCATTACCCGTGAAACCCTTTTTTCGCTGGCGCAGGACAATGGCCTGGAAGTGCGTGAGAAACGTATTACCCGGGATGAAGTCTATATTGCGGATGAAGCCTTTTTCACCGGCAGCGCCGCCGAGGTAACGCCTATTCGCGAGCTGGACGGACGCCAGATCGGCAACGGCGGGCGCGGACCGATTACCGAAAAGCTGCAAAGCCAGTATTTTGATCTGGTGCACGGTCGGCTCGATAAATTGGGCGACAAATATGCCGACTGGGTGGAATTGATTAAATAACGGGCGCGACAGCTGTGAAGCCGGGAATTTGAACAGCGTTTTCCGATCCTCATTTATCAGGAGAAGAGCATGAATAGTTATAGCGAAAGACTGGACGGGGTAGACAGCACTAAAATCTTACAGGCCAATGCCGTGAGCCGTTATGAAATTACCCAGGCGGATTTGCCCCTGCATTGCCCGATGGACAATATGAGCCAGTGGAATTCACACCCGCGCGTCTTTCTGCCCATCGAGGAGAGCGGTGAAGCACGCTG
>CAZQVV010000068.1:10941-14464 GCA_964596835.1 uncultured Thiohalophilus sp.
CGGGACCCGCAGGGGTTGTTGAGCGAACTCGAACAGGAACTGCCCCAGGCCGGGGCGCTGATTTTATCCGATTACGGCAAGGGTACCCTCAGTCAGATTTCGCGTTTCATCGATCAGGCGCGTGCAGCCGGAGTGCCGGTACTGGTTGATCCCAAGGGGACAGATTTCAGCCTTTATCGGGGCGTGACGCTGATTACGCCGAACCTGTCTGAGCTTGAGGCGGTGGTCGGCCCCTGCCACCGCGATGCCGAGATTGTCAAAAAGGGCGAAGCCCTGTTGCGAGAACTGGATCTACAGGCCTTACTGGTCACCCGCAGTGAAAAAGGCATGACCCTGTTGCAGCACGATCAGCCCGCCCTGCACCTGCCGACCCAGGCACAGGAAGTGTTCGACGTGACCGGTGCTGGCGACACGGTAATTTCAGTCATGGCGGCTTCTTTAGCGGCAGGTCGGGATCTGGTCGAGGCCACCATTTGTTCCAATCTGGCTGCCGGGGTGGTGGTGGGCAAACTGGGTACCGCCACTGTCAGCGCGGCTGAATTGCGCACCGCCCTGCGCCAGCAGCAACCACTGGAGCGGGGCGTGGTAGCTGAAGCGCAGCTTCTAAAACTGGTCAAAGACGCGCAGGAACACGGCGAAACCGTGGTCATGACCAACGGCTGTTTTGATATTCTGCACCCAGGGCATGTGGCCTACCTGCAGCAGGCGGGCAAACTGGGCGAACGCCTGATCATCGCGGTCAACGATGATGCCTCGGTTCGGGAACTGAAGGGGGCGGGTCGTCCCATCAATACGGTACAACGACGCATGGCGGTGCTGGCAGCACTGGAATGTGTGGATTGGGTGGTGCCCTTTTCCGGCGAAACCCCGGAGCGTCTAATCTGCAAGGTATTGCCTGATTTGCTGGTCAAGGGCGGCGACTACCGACCTGAGGATATCGCGGGTGGACGTTGTGTGACCGATAATGGCGGCGAGGTGCGGATTCTGGACTTCATTGAGGGCCATTCCACCAGCGACATCATTAAAAATATATTGGAGAACTAGAGTGAGACTGGAAGCATGATTATTGTTACAGGTGGGGCCGGATTCATCGGCAGCAACATCGTCAAGACGCTTAATGAACAGGGTGTCAGTGATATTCTGGTGGTAGACAATCTTAAAAACGGTGTGAAATTTAAGAATATTGCCGATTGTGAAATCGCTGATTACATGGACAAGGAAGATTTTATCGCCCGGGTACGGGCGGGTGAGTCCTTTGCCGGTAAAGTCGAGGCAGTGTTCCATGAAGGCGCCTGCTCCAGCACCACGGAGTGGGACGGCAAGTTCATCATGCGCAATAATTACGAGTATTCCAAGGACTTGCTGCACTATTGCCTGGCGCGGGGCATTGCCTACCTGTACGCCTCATCCGCTTCGGTCTATGGCGGCGGCAGTGTTTTTAGTGAACAGCGGAAATATGAAGAGCCTCTGAATATGTATGGCTATTCCAAGTTTCTGTTCGACCAGTATGTGCGCAGAATTCTGCCTAGCGCCGAGAGTCAGATCGTCGGCTTTCGTTATTTTAATGTCTACGGACCGCGCGAGCAGCACAAGGGTAGCATGTCCAGCGTGGCGTTTCATGTGAACAACCAGCTGCATGAAGGTGATGTAGCAAAGCTGTTTGAAGGCTGTGATGGCTATGGCAATGGTGAGCAGCGGCGGGATTTCGTTTATGTGGGCGATACCGTTGCGGTGAACCTGTGGTTTATGCAGCAGCCGGACAAGTCCGGTATTTTCAACCTGGGCACCGGGCGCAGTCAGCCTTTCAATGATGTGGCGAAGGCCGTCATCGACTGGCATGGTCGAGGTACCTTGGAGTACATTCCCTTTCCCGAACATCTGAAAGGACGCTACCAGAGCTTTACCGAGGCGGATATCGGTGCCCTGCGGGCAGCTGGTTATGAGGCTCCCTTCAAGACAGTAGAAGAAGGCGTAAAGTTGTATATGGACTGGCTGCACAGGTAAACTAAGTGTTACTGATTACTGTCGACTTAAGGTCGTTTGCCCAGAGCCTGTCGAAGGGTAAACAGGACTAACTATGCATGTTAGTGTAAGGACGTAACGGTGCATTCTGAGCGCATCCTGATCATCGGCCCGGCATGGGTCGGGGATATGGTGATGGCCCAAAGCCTGTTCATGTCGTTGAAACAGCGTAACCCTGAGGCGGCGATCGATGTGGTCGCACCCGCCTGGTCACAACCCCTGCTGGCGCGGATGCCCCAGGTACAGCGGGCGATAACATTGCAGCCAGGGCATGGCCAGTTTGGTTTGCTAGCGCGTTTTCGGCTGGGGCGATCACTCCAGCGTAATTACTACGATCGAGCTATTGTGCTACCCCGCTCATTCAAATCTGCACTGGTTCCGTTTTTTGCCGGCGCAAAAATTCGCAGTGGTTATCGTGGAGAAATGCGCTACGGTTTGTTGAACGATATACGTCGGCTGGATAAACAGATCCTGCGGCAAACGGTACAGCGTTATGTAGCATTGGGAGAAGAGCATGATGCTAAATTGCCTCCGGCTATCCCGCCGCCTGTATTGCGCATCGATGCGGACAATCAGATGCGAGTGAGCCAAAAACTGGGTTTGTCGCGTGAGCGTCCCGTAGTCGGTTTTGTGCCGGGAGCCGAGTATGGGCCGGCAAAGTGCTGGCCGATTACGCATTTTGCTAAACTAGCCGCCAGTTTGAACGATAAAGGCATTGATGTCTGGATTTTTGGTTCCGGGAAAGACCGACTGGAAGGTGGTAAAATAGTCGCCATTGCGCCGCAGGCCAGGAATCTCTGTGGCCAGACTCGGCTTGAGGATGTGGTCGACCTGATGGCCTTGACGCAGACCGTGCTGAGTAATGATTCGGGACTGATGCATGTCGCCTGTGCCAGTGGCGCCCGGGTTATCGGGATTTACGGCTCGTCCGATCCTGGCTATACGCCGCCCTTGTCGGCGAATGCAAAAATTATTTATCTGGGACTGGCGTGCAGTCCCTGTTTTGAAAGGATCTGCCCATTGGGGCATACGGATTGTTTGAATAAAATATCCTCTGCGCATGTAGAAGCAATACTATTGGATGGCAATGAATTTATTCCAAATTAAAGACTATTTTTTGGGCAAGAGCGCCTTTTCTGAAAAAGCCCTGTTTGTGCTACTTTTTCTTTTTCCCATTCTTTCCCTGAGTGTGCGTCACTGGCTCAGTGGCGCCTATACTCTGATTGTGTTGTTATCCCTGTATTATGCCTGGTGCTCGTCAAAGCCCTTGCAGCGGGAAGAAAAGATCCTGTTCGTCATTTTCGGACTCTATTTTTTCAGTGTTCTGCTTTCGAGTACCGTGACAGGCTGGAGCGGATCTTCCTATCATCGCCTGGGGACGGAGATGAAATATCTGGCCTTTTTTCCTTTTTATCTGTATGTGCGCCAGCATCCCGTCGCCTGGCAGGGCCTGATTATGACGATTCCTTTAGGCGGGATCGTGATGGGATTGCAGGCGATT
>CAZQVV010000069.1:0-14414 GCA_964596835.1 uncultured Thiohalophilus sp.
CCCCTGAATGTGGTCCCCTGAATGTGTAAGGGCATAGATAGCCCCGGGAGATTTTATAGTGGAAAATGCAAGCGATTGATTACACAAGGATTTTTATGTCCCCTAAAGACATAATGTAACATCTCCAGTCTGTCATTATGGTTTTAAAAATGATGGGTTTTGGCAATCGAACAGCCTCCCCGTTCTTTTTTGTGTCAGTAGGATTCTTCCCAGCTAATGTAGTGTTCCAAATGGTCGATTTTCGACCTTTGCGCGACGATAATTTCCTTGACGACATCCCCCATGGCAATCAAACCCAGCACTTTTTCATTGTCAACCACCGGTAGATGGCGTATGTGGTGCTTGCTCATAATGGAGAGACAGACTTCAACATCCTCATCAGGAAAGGTGTAGTAGACCTGACGGGTCATCAATGCTTTTACTTTTGTTTCCCTTGCTGGCAGATCATTGAGAATCACTTTCCGCGCACAGTCACGTTCGGAAAGCATGCCGATCAGCCGTTCCTCCAGCAACACCGGCAATGCGCCAATGCCTTTTTCGTCCATTATTTTCATGGCGTCAAATACGCTGTCATCCGGATGTACGTTCCAGACTTTATTACCTTTTATCTGTAGCAGTTTTCCAACATTGATCATGGCTTATCTCCTTCAGATTGTCCTGACTTCACTCATAACACATCCCGATAGGAAAAACAGAATAAAAACCTGACTTGAGAGACGCAGGCGGCGCAAGACAGACTTGGCAAGCCTGCAGCATCTGCTTAACGCTGAGGTGTCCCCACGAATATTTTTTTAAAACCAAACGCTTATCTGTCCGCCAATGAACGCGAATAGATGCCAATAAGGGCAAAAGCATGGATGGTTGTATTCTGTGCATTAGGCACATCAACATAAAATATTGGCGTTTATTCGCGTTCATTGGCGGATATTTCTTTTATCTGTTTCAAGGTTAAACATTATTTTGTGGGGATACCTCAGTGCTTAACGACTATATTAAAAGTCTATCGGCAGTTCGAGATATCCAGGTGCCGGCGATCCAGATTCTGAAGCGCAATATCAGCCTGTCTAAAGCCATTAGACTGGGACCGGAACCACCAGCGTGCAGCTTCACAGTAACTTTGCTTGCCGGCCACGCCATTGGCATACATGGTGCCCAGATTATACTGCGCCAGGGCATCGCCATTGGCGGCTGCCAGCAGCCACCAGCGCTTGGCTTCTTTGAAATCGCGGCTCACGCCGTCGGCGCCCGTGGCGTAGATAATACCGAGGTTATACTGGGAATCTGAATTGCCCTTCATGCTGGACGCCTGCCACCATTTAACAGCTTCGGGGATATTTTTCTTTACGCCCAGGCCCCGCGCATAGGCCAGTCCGAGATTGTACTCGGCCTTACTATCTCCCAGCTCGGCTGCACGCCGGTACCAGTAAAGTGCTTTATAGCGGTCATTACTGGCAATCTTATACAGCATACCCAGAAAAAACTGTGCTTTGCTGTTGCCATCTTGCGCCAGCGGCAGCCAGATTCTTTCCGCGCGATAGAAATCCTTGCTCTTAAAAGCCTCCACGCCCTGTATCAACGCATGCTTGGCAAAAACAGCCCGCTGGCCCATGCTGAGCAGGGCTGAATTCGACACCTTACCGGAAGGGGCATCGGTTTCGCTCACCAAACGTGCATGGGCCGAAGATATAAGCAGCAGAAAGGTGGCGAACAGGGCGAAAAACAAACACGGGAAGGCTATTCTTTCCGCTTTAAAATGATGAATAAAATATAGATTAAATGATTTCGGCGACATGACATATCTCCAACACAGCCTGATACTACAGGCGCTCTATATGTTTTAACGTCTTGTCACTGAATGACTTTAGATGTTTTCTTCCTCCTGCCGACTTGATTTTTCAGTATTTTGTGCTAACACGTAATGGCTCGACCCATACGTGTCAGGGCTCCCCTTTCTGGCAGTTACTTGTAAAAGGAAATCATTTTTTCAAGACTGATAGCTTTGACCTGGTCAGCATGACCTGCCGCACCAAAAGCTTCATAACGCGCCTTGCAGATTTCTATCATGCCCTTGGTGGCTTCCTTGAGGAATTTACGCGGGTCAAAGTTTGAGGGGTTTTCAGCCAGGTGCCTGCGAACGGAGCCGGTGGAGGCCATGCGCAGATCGGTGTCGATGTTGACCTTACGCACACCATTCTTGATGCCTTCGGCGATTTCCTCTACCGGGACGCCATAGGTCTGCCCCATGTCACCCCCGTAGGAGTTGATGATCTTCAGCCATTCCTGGGGTACGGAAGAGGAACCGTGCATGACCAGATGCGTGTTGGGAATACGCGCATGAATTTCCTTGATGCGATCGATACGCAGGACTTCGCCAGTGGGTTCCCGCGTGAACTTGTAAGCACCGTGGGAGGTGCCAATGGCAATCGCCAGGGCGTCCACGCCCGTCTTCTCAACGAAATCGGCCGCTTCTTCCACATCGGTTAGAAGCTGGTCCATGTCCAGTTTACCTTCGGCGCCATGGCCATCTTCCTCACCCATTTCACCGGTTTCCAGTGAACCCAGGCAACCCAGTTCGCCTTCGACAGACACGCCGCCAGCATGCGCCATTTTCACCACTTCGCGCGTCACCTCTACATTATATTCAAATGAGGAGGGTGTCTTCATGTCGGCCATCAGGGAACCATCCATCATCACCGAGCTGAAACCGGACTGAATCGAACGCAGGCAAACAGCCGGTTCGGAGCCATGATCCTGATGCATGACGACCGGAATATGCGGATACATTTCAATCGCCGCGCTGATCAGGTGGCGCAGGAAAGGTTCGCCTGCATAGGATCGCGCCCCCGCCGAACCCTGCATGATAACCGGGCTGTTGGTGGCCTCGGCGGCCTGCATGATAGCGTGAACCTGCTCCATATTATTAACATTGAACGCAGGCATGCCATAGTTATTTTCTGCGGCATGATCCAGTAATTGGCGCATCGAGATAAGAGCCATATTCGACCTCCTTTCAAAAGTTAGTTTTAAATTGAAAAATAAAAATCGTACTGGTTAAAACCGGGAGTTCATTTATTCATGACCGGGTTATTCTGTTCCGTTATCCGGTTCAACCATTTCACCCACGCGTACAATCTTCAACGCATTGGTACCGCCCATGACGCCCATCAGATCACCCTTGGTGATAATCACCAGATCACCATCGCGCACCGCGCCACGGCGTAACAGCTCGTCCACGGCTTCTTTGTTGATCTCGGCATGATCTTTACTGCTCACTTCAAAACTGACCGGACAAACTCCGCGATACAGGGTCACTTTGCGACGTGTTTCGACATGGCTGGTCAGGGCGTAAATTGGAATTCTTGAACTGATGCGCGACATCCACAGGGTTGTAGAACCCGACTCGGTCAGGGCCGCAATCGCCTTCACACCCAGGTGGTTGGCGGTATACATGGAAGCCATGGCTATGGCTTCATCCATACGCTGGAAAGTCGTATCGATGCGGTGATCCGAATGGGTGGCGATACGCTGTTTTTCCGCTTCGCGGCAGACCCGATCCATCGCTGCAATCGCCTTGTCCGGGTATCTACCGGTTGCGGTTTCAGCCGAAAGCATGACCGCATCGGTGCCATCCAGCACCGCATTGGCCACGTCAAAGACTTCCGCACGGGTCGGAATATGGCTGTGAATCATGGATTCCATCATCTGGGTGGCAGTAATCACCACCTTGTTCATGGTCCGTCCCAGGCTAATCAGGTGTTTCTGTACCGGCGGCAGGGCCGCGTCGCCAATTTCCACGCCCAAATCACCCCGGGCAATCATGATGACATCACTGGCCTCGATAATTTCCTCGACATTCTCCAGCGCATCGGCGCGTTCAATCTTGGCCACGATGCCAGCATGCCCGCCAGCGGCCTGCATCAATTCACGCGCCTTGTGGATATCATCGGCGCTACGCGGAAAGGATACGGCCAGATAATCCGCCTGCATTTTAGCCGCCAGTTTGATGTCTTCCCGGTCCTTTTCGGTCAGCGCCGGTGCCGACAGGCCACCGCCCTGGCGATTCAGGCCCTTGCGATTAGACAGTTCGCCCCCGGCCACCACCTTGCAGTTGACCGCGGTGCCATCGACATTATCGACCCAGAGCACGATACCGCCATCATCGAGTAGCAGGGTATCGCCCCGCCTGACGTCATCCGGCAACGCCTTATAGGAAATACCGACCCGCTCAACCGTACCGGCCTTCGGATCCAGGGCCGTATCAAGCGTAAACGGGGCGCCGTCCTCAAGTTCAACCTTGCCATCCTTGAAGCATTCGATGCGTATCTTTGGCCCCTGCAGATCACACAGAACCCCCACCTGGCGGCCATGCGCGCGTGCCCGGTTGCGTAACTGATCTGCCCGCCCAATATGTTCTTCCGGCGAGCCGTGAGAAAAATTTACCCGCACCACATCCACGCCTGCCTCAATGATCTTATCGAGCATTCTGGCATCGCTGGTTGCCGGACCTAATGTCGCTATGATTTTAGTTCTACGCATATACGCTCAATGACGACGGACAGCAAGCGTTAAACGACTGGTAACAGTCTGATTTTGCTCGTGTCTCGTCTCTGATTCCTCGTTAGTGTTCATTTAGCCCGTTGTTCAAGAATTTCGACAGCGGGCAGTTTTTTGCCTTCGAGGAATTCCAGAAAGGCACCTCCGCCTGTGGAAATATAGGATATCCGATCAGCAATATTATACTTGTCCACGGCCGCCAGCGTATCACCTCCGCCGGCAATGGAAAAGGCATCGCTCCCGGCAATGGCCATGGCAATCGCTTTGGTGCCTTCGCCAAACTGATCAAACTCGAATACGCCTACCGGACCGTTCCAGACAATCGTGCCAGCCTTTTTCAGCACCTCAGCCAGGGCGCTGGCGGATTCCGGACCGATATCAAAAATCATGTCATCATCATCAACCTCGTCAACTTTTTTCAGCGTGGCTTCCGCCGTTTCAGAAAATTCCCTGGCGCAGACCACATCGGTGGGTACCGGAATATCGCCACCTTTTTCCTGCGCGGCAGTCTTCAACTTTTTCGCCGTTTCCACCAGGTTTTCTTCATACAGAGACTTGCCGACATTGTGGCCTTCTGCGGCAATAAAGGTATTGGCGATGCCGCCGCCGACGATCAGTTGATCGACAATTTGCGAGAGCGACTCCAGCACCGTCAGTTTGGTTGAAACCTTGGAACCCCCAACGATAGCCACCATCGGCCGGGCTGGATTATCCAGCGCCTTGCCCAACGCTTCCAGCTCCCCGGCCAGCAGTGGACCTGCCGCCGCAGTTGGCGCAAATTTGGCTACGCCATAAGTCGATGCCTGGGCGCGATGTGCCGTGCCAAAGGCGTCCATGACATAGACATCACACAGGCTGGCGTATTTCTTTGCCAGCGCATCGTCATTTTTCTTCTCGCCCGGATTGAAACGGCAATTCTCCAGCATCACGACATCGCCGTCACCCAGTGCGGGGGCTTGTTCAAGATAATCCGTGATCAACTTTACGTCCTTACCCAGCGCCTCGCTCAGATAGTTGGCCACCGGCAACAGGGAAAACTCATCAGCGGGTTCGCCTTCGACCGGCCGCCCCAGGTGGGACATCAACATGACTTTGGCGCCCGCCTCAATACAACGCTCAATTGTAGGCAGGGACGCACGGATGCGCTTGTCGCTGCTGACTTTGCCCTCCTTGACGGGAACATTGAGATCCTGGCGAATCAGCACGCGCTTGCCGGCCAGATCCAGATCGGTCATTTTGATTACTGACATCGGTAATACCCCTAAAACATTCTTAAAAAAATTATTAGCTAAACGATGGCTTAGATAATAACTCTTCCAAACAGCGGCGAATAAACGCGGAGATCGCAGAGGCGCAGAGAAAATATTAAACTCTGCGTCTTTGCGACCTTTGCGTTAAAAATCCGGCCCCGGATTAATGAGCCGCAACATGTTCTACGAAGCGCAGCATGTTACAAGTGTAGCCATACTCGTTATCGTACCAGGATACGATCTTGACGAAAGTACTATCCAGCGCGATGCCGGCACCGGCATCAAAGATAGACGAGGCACTGAAACCACGGAAATCGGTCGATACCACCTTGTCGGTGGTATAGGCCAGCGTGCCTTTCATAGCACCTTCAGAGGCTTCTTTCATGGCGGCGCAGATGTCGTCATAAGAGGCTTCTTTTTCCAGTTCGGCCGTTAGATCCACAACCGACACGTCCGAGGTAGGAATGCGGAAAGCCATGCCCGTCAGTTTGCCATTCAATTCCGGCAGCACCACACCCACGGCTTTAGCCGCACCGGTGGAAGACGGAATAATATTTTCCAGAATGCCACGACCCCCGCGCCAGTCTTTCATGGACGGTCCGTCAACGGTTTTCTGGGTTGCGGTGGTAGCATGCACGGTTGTCATCAGACCACGCTTCAGACCCCAGTTGTCATTCAGTACCTTGACGACAGGCGCCAGGCAATTAGTGGTACAGGAGGCGGCGGAAACAATTGCCTGACCGGCATAGGTTTCATGGTTAACGCTATAGACAAACATCGGGGTGCTGTCCTTGGACGGTGCGCTCTGTACTACTTTTTTGGCGCCCGCATCAATATGTTTCTGGCAACCTTCTTGCGTGAGAAAGAAACCCGTACAGTCAATCACGATGTCGGCGCCCACATCGCCCCATTTCAAATCAGATGGATCACGTTCAGCCGTCAGGCGAATTTTCCTGCCGTCGACTATCATGGCGCCCGCTTCTGAAGAAACGTCGTGCGCAAAACGACCGTGTACGGAATCATACTTCAGCATATATGCCAGGTAGTCAGCATCAAGCAGATCATTGATGCCGACAATTTCGATGTCATTAAAATCCTTATATACGGCGCGAAATACCATCCGCCCAATGCGGCCAAAACCATTAATACCAACTTTGATAGTCATATTATTTTTCCCCTGAAAATAATTTATTTAAAATAATTCAATCACTGCATCTGTCGCCTAAATAGCTGTTCCGAATACCAATGCACTTTAGGAGTTGCCGTTCGTCCTGAGCTTGTCGAAGGAAGCTTGTCGAAGGAAGCTTGTCGAAGGAAGCTCTTCGGCTTTGCTCAGGAGAGCCTTGTCGAAGGACAGATAGATTAGACACTCCATTTCCACGCTCATGGTTCGACCCTTCGACGCGGCTCTCCTGAGTGAAATCGAAGGGCTCAGGACTTCACCACGAACGTGGAAATTCACAAGTGATCGGGTATTTGAAACGCTTATTTAGAGCACGCTCTCCACAGCTTTGACGACATTTTCAACAGTAAATCCGAATTCCTTGAACAGCTCACTGGCCGGGGCGGATTCACCGAAGTGATCGATGCCAACCACCCTGCCATTCAGGCCCACGTATTTATACCAGGCGCTGGTGCAGGCCGCTTCCACCGCAACGCGTGCGCTGACACTGCTTGGCAGCACGGCTTCGCGATAAGCGTCGTCCTGGGCTTCAAACACCTCCACACACGGCATGGATACCACGCGGATCTTCTTGGCACTCATGGCGACCGCCGCATCCATGGCCAATCCGACTTCTGAGCCGGTCGCGATAATAATCGCCTCCGGTGTGCCCTCACAGTCCTTGAGGGTGTAAGCACCCTTAGTGATGTCGGCGATCTGCCCGGCTGTGCGCGCCTGATGCGGTAACGCCTGACGTGAGAAAATCAGACTGCTGGGACCGTCTTTCCTTTCAATGGCGGCTTTCCAGGCGACGGCCGATTCAAGTGCGTCGCAGGGACGCCAGACGTCCATGTTCGGGATCATGCGCAGGGTCGGGATCTGTTCGACAGGCTGATGGGTCGGGCCATCTTCACCCAGACCGATGGAATCATGCGTATAAACAAAGATAACCCGCTGTTTCATCAGCGCGGCCATGCGCAGGGCGTTACGGGCATACTCCGAGAACATCAGGAAGGTCGCACCAAAGGGTACAAAACCGCCATGCAGGGTGATGCCGTTCATGATCGCGGACATCGCAAACTCACGTACGCCATAATTAATATAATTAGCATCCGGCGTGCCGGCGCGCATGGGTTTGTGTCCGGACCATTCGGTCAGATTGGAACAACCTAGATCGGCTGAACCACCGAAGATTTCCGGCAACAGCGCCGCATAACCTTCGATGGACTTCAGGGATGCCTGACGGCTCGCAATGGTTTCGGCCTTGTCATTCACGGCATTGACGAAATCAGCGGATTTAGCTGCCCAGTCCGCCGGGAGTTCACCGTTCATGCGACGCTCAAATTCGGCGGCCAGCTCAGGATAGTCCGCCTTGTAGGCTGCAAACTTTTCATCCCATGCTTTTTCTGCTGCCGCGCCCTTGCTGCGCGCATTCCAACCGGCATAGACATCATCCGGCACTTCGAAGGGTCCATGATCCCAGCCCAGGGCAGCCTTGGTCAAATTGACTTCTTCTTCGCCCAGCGGGGCACCGTGAGAGGCATGACTGCCGGCCTTGTTTGGCGAGCCAAACCCGATCACGGTCTTGCAACAAATCAGGGTAGGTTTGTCGGTCATGGCTTTGGCGATCCCAATGGCTTTCTTCAGTGCTTCGGGATCATGGCCGTCCACATCCGCCAGCACATGCCAACCGTAAGCCTCAAAACGTTTGGGGGTATCATCATTGAACCAGCCCTCGACATGGCCATCGATGGAAATACCATTGTCATCCCAGAAAGCAACCAGCTTACCCAGGCCCAGCGTGGCGGCGAGCGAACAAGCTTCATGGGAAATACCTTCCATCATGCAGCCGTCGCCCATGAACACATAGGTATGGTGGTCAACGATATCATGACCTTTCTGGTTGAACTGTCCGGCCAGCGCCTTTTCAGCAATCGCCATACCGACACCGTTGGTGATGCCCTGCCCCAGCGGCCCGGTAGTGGTTTCCACGCCCGGCGCATAGCCATATTCTGGATGACCCGGTGTTCTTGAATGCAACTGGCGGAAGCTTTTCAGATCCTCAATCGACAGATCATAGCCGCTCAGATGCAGTAGGGAATAAATCAGCATGGAACCGTGACCATTGGAAAGAATAAAGCGATCACGGTTGGCCCAGTCCGGATTGGCCGGGTTATGCGACATGAAATCATTCCACAGAACTTCGGCAATATCCGCCATACCCATAGGCGCACCCGGATGACCGGAGTTAGCCTTCTGTACCGCATCCATGCTCAATGCACGTATGGCATTAGCGAGTTGTTTACGAGATGACATAGTGTTCCCCTTAAGTTTCAAAAACAAAATCGAGTAAATCGTTTCATCCAGATTCCGTCAGACACAACCTCAACCCTGCGCAGTATTGTGCGTATTCCTGACCGAATACGGGATAGTTAACTGGAAAACTGCAGGAAGGTCCGCTGCCACACCTGATGGGTCAGCGCGGCCTGACACCCGCATTTATCCCCGGTTCTGGTTCTTCCCCGGACGTAGAGCGGCGCATTTTCCCATCTTTTACAGGTCGCGGGCAAGAGCTGGAGCGGAATAAGCCTGTTCTAATAAATCGGCGCGCAAAGGCAATAAAATACGTTTATCATAAACTTAGGCTGGATAACCGAAAAAAGCTCACTCATACCATACTATAAAGCCGCCTATGTTCGCCATTTTATAGAGCAACCCATGCTCGGAATTTGCACCTCCGGTCCGCAGCCGGTTTCCGCTACCTGACGCATGCCTTCAAACAGATCACGGCGCACATCCGCCGCCGTTTGCTTGCGCGAAGCATCCAGCCGCCCACGGTATTGCAGCTTGAGATCGGCATTGTAACCAAAGAAGTCCGGTGTACAGACCGCCCCGTAGTCTTTCGCCGCCTGCTGGCTTTCGTCCCACAGGTAAGGAAAGGGAAAGGCGAATTCTTCAGCTATCTTTTTCATGTTCTCGAAAGAATCTTCCTCATATAAAGCGGGATCATTGGACATGATGGCCACACTATTAATGCCCAGAGTTTTTAGTTCCGCACAGTCTCGCACCATGCGTTCACGAACAGCCTTAACATAAGGACAGTGATTACAGATAAACATGAGCAGCAACCCTTTGTCACCGGCGCAATCCGCCAGCGTCCAGGTTTTACCCTCTACACCCGGCAGGACAAAATCCACGGCGGGTTTATCAAATTCACAAACCGGTGTTTCCAGACTAATCATAGGTTTCTCCTTTCGTTTTTATTCTACGGCCTTAATACCACCAACAAAATATTAAAGGTAAAATTCTAACAAATACTTCACTTACCGCCAGTCATGGTGCCCGGCTATTCAAAGCAAAGGAAAACCGCTAAACTTCGCTCTCGATTAATTTTAAAGCTTTTGAGGGACTATCAATATGGCTGGCGCACATCTATTTACATCTGAATCCGTCTCCGAGGGACACCCTGACAAGGTCGCCGATCAGATTTCCGATTCTATTCTCGACGCTATTCTGATGCAGGATCCGACAGCGCGGGTAGCCTGTGAAACCCTGGTCAACACCGGCATGGTCGTGTTGTCGGGTGAAATTACCACCTCGGCCTGGGTAGATATGAACGACGTGGTGCGCAACCGTATCAAAGAAATCGGCTACAATAGTTCTGACATGGGCTTTGACTGGGAATCCTGCGCGATTCTCACGTCTATCGACAAACAGTCCGTCGACATTGCCATGGGGGTCGATGAAGGCGATGAGCATGAACAAGGCGCCGGTGACCAGGGTCTCATGTTTGGCTACGCCAGCAACGAAACGGACGTGCTGATGCCCGCGCCGATTACGTATGCCCACCGGCTGGTCAAGCGTCAGGCTGAAGTGCGCAAAAACGGCACCCTGCCCTGGCTGCGTCCCGATGCCAAGAGTCAGGTCACCTTCCGCTATGAAGACAGTACCATTGTGGGTATCGATGCCGTCGTGCTCTCCACCCAGCACAACCCGGAAATTGAACAGCAAACCCTGGTCGAAGCGGTCATGGATGAAATTGTCAAACCGGTGCTGCCTGCCGAGTGGCTGGACAAGGACACCAAATATTTCATTAACCCCACCGGCCGTTTCGTTATCGGCGGCCCGGTGGGCGACTGCGGCCTTACCGGACGCAAAATTATTGTAGACACCTATGGCGGCATGGCGCGCCATGGTGGCGGCGCTTTCTCGGGCAAGGATCCATCCAAGGTCGATCGCTCCGCCGCCTATGCCGGACGCTATGTGGCCAAGAACATCGTCGCTGCCGGACTCGCTGATCGCTGCGAAATTCAGATCTCCTACGCCATTGGCGTCTCTGAACCCACCTCGATCAGTGTGGAAACCTTCGGGACCGGTAAAGTAGACGACAGTCGCATCGTCGAGCTGGTGCGTGAACACTTTGACCTGCGCGCGGGTGGCCTGGTGAAAATGCTGGACCTACTACGACCCATCTATGCCGCTACCGCCGCCTATGGTCACTTCGGCCGTGAAGAAGCCGACTTCACCTGGGAGAAAACCGACAAGGCGGATGCCCTGCGCGATGCGGCGGGGATCTAAATAAGTATTCCGAATACCGGTACTCTTTAGGCGCTACCGTTCGTCCTGAGCTTGTCGAAGGAAGCTTTCTGGTTCCCACGCTCCTGCGTGGGAACCCATACCTTACGTCAGGTCATCACGCTATCCGTTCCCACGCGTGAGCGTGGGAACGAGGTATATTTTTCATAAAATATCTCTGCGCCTTTGCGCCTCCGCGTCCTCTGCGTTTATAATCCATTCCTGCTTTCCCGAGGAGCGTTGCAGCGGGCGTAGGTCAAACATGATCTATGCCTCCGTCAGGCTCGGGGATTTTGTTTTACAACAACGGCGCTCATCTTTTTTTATCTTACTTTAAGGAGAGATGATATGAATGCTGTAGTTGACCCTTCTTTCACCGACTATAAAGTCGCTGATATGTCCCTGGCCGAATGGGGACAAAAAGAAATTTCCATCGCTGAAACCGAAATGCCCGGCCTCATGGCGTTGCGCGAAGAATACGCCAGCGAGCAGCCTTTAAAAGGCGCACGCATTGCCGGCAGTCTACACATGACCATCCAGACCGCCGTGCTGATCGAAACCCTGGTGGCACTGGGCGCGGAAGTGCGCTGGGCCTCCTGCAATATTTTCTCGACTCAGGATCAGGCCGCCGCCGCGATTGCTGCACAGAGCATTCCTGTCTATGCCTGGAAAGGCGAGAGCATCGAGGAATACTGGTGGTGTACCGAACAAATGCTGACCTGGCCTGATGGTCAGTTGCCCAACATGATCCTCGATGACGGCGGTGACGCCACCCTGCTGGTACACAAAGGTGCCGAGTACGAGAAATCCGGCAGCATTCCTGAAACCAAAGCGGGCGATAACGAAGAATGGGCGGCCATTCTGGATGTACTACGCCGCACTATCAGCAATGGTTCGGACAAGTGGACTGAAATCGTCAACAGCATCAAGGGCGTAACGGAAGAAACCACCACGGGCGTACACCGTCTATACCAGATGATGGAAACCGGTGAACTCATGTTCCCCGCCATGAATGTCAACGACTCCGTCACCAAGAGCAAGTTCGATAACCTTTATGGTTGCCGTGAATCTTTACTCGATGGCATCAAGCGTGCCACTGATGTCATGATTGCCGGTAAAATCTGTGTCGTGCTGGGCTACGGCGATGTCGGCAAGGGCTGCGCGCAGGCTTTTCGCGGTATGGGCGCGACCGTCTGGGTCACTGAAGTTGATCCCATCTGCGCACTACAGGCGGCAATGGAAGGCTACCGTGTGGTTGAAATGAATGATGCGGCCGCTCTTGGTGATATTTTCGTAACCACCACGGGTAATGTCAACGTCATCAATCATGACCACATGGCGGCGATGAAAAACGAAGCCATCGTCTGCAATATTGGTCATTTTGATTCTGAAATTGAAATCTCCTCACTGGAAAAATATGAGTGGGTGGAAATTAAACCTCAGGTCGATCATGTTATTTTCCCCGATGGCAAACGCATCATCATTCTGGCCAAGGGCAGACTGGTAAACCTGGGCTGTGCCACCGGCCATCCCAGTTTTGTCATGTCCGCATCCTTCACCAACCAGGTCATGGCGCAGATGGAATTTTTCAAAGATTCCGACAAGTATGAAAACAAGGTTTATATTTTACCCAAACACCTGGATGAGAAAGTCGCCCGCCTGCACCTGAAAAAAATCGGTGTTAACCTGACCACGTTGAGTCAGGAACAAGCCGACTATATCAACGTGCCGGTTGAAGGGCCTTATAAAGCGGATCATTACCGTTACTAGGCACCCCTCTGATTAGTAACGCAGAGAACGCGAAGGCGCAGAGAACGCAGAGTTTTTAACTTTGCGTTCTCTGCGGCTCTGCGTCCTTTGCGTTATTTCCAGAGCATTCATTTAATCTTTAAGGTTATGAATATTATGGAGAGTCAAAAACAATACCCACCACAATTCAGCTTTGAATTTTTCCCGCCCAAGACCGATAAGGGCGTGGAAAAACTTAAACTCGTGCGTGACCAGCTCGGCGCGCTGAAGCCAAAATATTTTTCCGTCACCTACGGCGCCGGTGGCAGTACCCAACAGGGTACCTTTGATACCATCATGTCGATTCGTCAGGCTGGGTTTGATGCCGCGCCGCATCTGACCTGCGTAGGCGCCAGCCGCCAAAGTCTGCGTGAACTGTTACAGCAATACATCGACAATGATATCCACCGCATCGTCGCCCTGCGCGGCGACATGCCCTCCGGGATGCATAGCAGTGGTGAGTTCCACTATGCCAATGAACTGGTAGCTTTTATCCGCGCCGAAACTAGCGATCATTTTCATGTCGAGGTCGCCGCCTACCCCGAGTTCCACCCTCAGGCCGGTAATGCACAACATGATCTCGACAATTTCAAACGCAAAATCGATGCAGGTGCGAACAGCGCCATCACCCAGTATTTCTTTAATCCAGATGCCTACTTTCGTTTCATTGATGATTGCGAACGACGGGGCATCGAGGCTCCCATCGTTCCCGGTATTATGCCGATCACCAACTACAGCAATCTGGCCCGTTTTTCCGATATGTGCGGCGCTGAAATCCCACGCTGGATCCGCAAACGCCTGGAAGCATTTGCGGATGACACCGACAGCATCAAAGCCTTCGGCGAAGACGTGGTCACCGATCTCTGCCATCAGTTACTGGAAGCCGGTGCGCCGGGGCTGCATTTTTATAGTATGAACCAGGCCGAAGCCAGTATGGCTATCTGGAAGAATCTTGGGCTTTAAGACCAGTGGCTAGTAACTAACTAAGTATTCCAAATACCAGTACACTTTTTAGTTTAAGTAATTTAAGGCACCGTTCGTCCTGAGCTTGTCGAAGGAAGCTTGTCGAAGGAAGCTTGTCGAAG
>CAZQVV010000070.1:0-14368 GCA_964596835.1 uncultured Thiohalophilus sp.
TCGTTCCCGGCACTTTATGTCGCCTTGGTAGGGTGGGCACGGGCTTTGTGCCCACCCTACCCTGTCTGATTAATTCCGCCGTTCGTGGTGAGCTTGTCGCCATTCGTGGTGAGCTTGTCGCCGTTCGTGGTGAGCTTGTCGAACCATGAACGGGAACCATCGTAAAATCATCCGGTTACGTATTGAACCCTTCGACAAGCTCAGGGCGAACGGAGAAATTCATCGGATGTTCTCTGGTTTTCCTCACCACGCGTACCAACTACCCAGCGACTATCCTTTAACAACCACATTCACCAGCTTAGCCGGCACCACGATGATCTTCACTATCGTTTTATCCTGCGTGAAACGCTGAACATTGGCATCGGCAATGGCAATCTGCTCAATCTGCTCCCGCGTGGCATCCGCCGGGACTTCGATGCGGGCGCGCAGCTTACCATTGACCTGAACAATGATCTGGATTTCATCCTTCACCATGGCGGCCTCATCCGCGACCGGCCAGACTTGATCGATCACGCTGTTCTCATGCCCCAGGCTTTGCCAAAGCGCGTGTGTGATATGCGGCGCAATGGGTGATAGCAGGAGGACACAGGCTTCCAGCGCCTCCTGCATCACCGCCCGTCCCTGCTCGCTATTATCTTCAAACTTGTACAGCGCGTTAACCACCTCCATGATCGCGGCAATCGCCGTATTAAAGGTATGCCGACGAGCCATATCATCGGAGATCTTGGCGATGTGGCTGTGTACCTGATGGCGCAGGGCCTTTTGTTCTTTATTCAGTATAGTGACATCCAACGTCGCTACGGCGTCGGCTTCTGTTTCAACATGCTGATAAACCCGATGCCAGAGCCGCTTGAGAAAGCGGTACGCACCGTCCACTCCGGCATCCGACCATTCCAGCGACTGCGTGGGCGGCGCAGCGAACATCATGAACAGGCGCGCGGTATCGGCACCATATTCGTCAATCAGGGCCTGCGGATCCACGGTATTGCCCTTGGACTTGGACATCTTCGAGCCATCCTTGAGCACCATGCCCTGGGTCAGCAGATTCTTAAAGGGCTCATCATTTTTAATCAACCCTTCGTCCCGCAACAGTTTGTTGTAAAAACGGGAATAAAGCAGATGCAGAATGGCGTGTTCGATACCGCCCACATAATGATCCACCGGCAGCCAGTAGTCGGCGCGCTCATCCAGCATGGCCGCATCATTGTCCGGGCAGGTGTAACGGGCGTAATACCAGGAAGATTCCATGAACGTGTCAAAGGTATCGGTTTCCCGCTCGGCCTGGCGACCGCACTTCGGGCAAGGAACCTGATAAAACGCAGGCATTTTTTTCAGCGGCGAACCAATGCCCTCATAGATGAGGTCCTCCGGCAACACGACCGGCAGATCGGCTTCCGGCACGGGCATTTCGCCACAGTCGGAACAGTGAATAATCGGAATCGGCGTACCCCAGTAACGCTGGCGCGAGACGCCCCAGTCACGCAGCCGCCAGGTCGTGCGTTTCTTTCCCCGGCCGCGTTTTTCGAGATATCCGGCAATCTCATCAGCGGCCTGTTGCGAACTCAGACCGTTGAACTCCCCGGAGTTGATTAACTGGCCCCTGCCGGTAAAAGCCGCTTTGCGAATATCGGCTTTATCATCATCCAGCGGCGCAATCACCTGCAACATGGGCAGGCCGTAGTTGCGCGCAAACTCCCAGTCACGCTGATCATGAGCGGGCACCGACATCACCGCGCCTTCACCGTAGCCCATGAGTACGAAATTGGCGATAAACACCGGTAGCCAATCACCCGTGACCGGATGCACGGCCTTGAAACCCGAATCCACGCCCTTTTTCTCCATGGTCTCCAGCACGGCTTCAGCCGTGCCAGTGGCGGCGCACTCCTTCACGAATTCAGCTACATTGGCGTAGCGTGCGGCGGCGTCCTGCGCCAACGGATGTTCCGGCGCCACCGCCACATAGGTCGCGCCCATGAGCGTGTCCGGGCGGGTGGTAAACACTTTGAGCCCCTGCTCACGACCGTCGATGCCGAAAACAATCTCCACCCCTTCAGAACGGCCGATCCAGTTGCGCTGCATGGTCGCCACCTGATCCGGCCAGCCCTCCAGCTTGTCCAGATCCGCCAGCAGTTCCTCGGCATAATTGGTGATTTTCATGAACCACTGGGAAATATCCTTACGCTCGACCTCGGTATCACAGCGCCAGCAGCGGCCGTCGATGACCTGTTCGTTGGCCAGTACCGTGACATCGTTGGGACACCAATTCACCGGCGCGGTTTTCTTGTACACCAGTCCCTTGTCGAACAGCCGCAGGAACAGCCATTGCTCCCAGCGATAATAATCCGGATCACAGGTAGCCAGCTCCCGATCCCAGTCATAAGCCAACCCCAGACGCTTGAGCTGACCACGCATGTAATTGATGTTGTCGCGGGTCCAGGCAGCTGGCGCCACTTTATTTTTCATCGCCGCATTTTCAGCCGGCAGGCCGAAGGCATCCCAGCCCATCGGTTGCAGCACATTCTTGCCCAGCATGCGCTGGTAACGACTGATCACATCGCCGATGGTATAATTACGCACATGGCCCATGTGCAGGCGGCCGCTGGGATAGGGAAACATGGACAGGCAGTAGAATTTTTCTTTTTTCGGATCTTCCACCGCCTTGAAGGAATGTTGCTTTTCCCAGAAATCCTGGGCCTGCTGTTCAATATGGTCTGGCTGGTAACGGGCTTCCATCGTACAGATTGTCTCGCTTTAATTTTTCAGTTTCCAGGGCATGAATTCCCCCGAAAATTGCTGCGGGATAGTTCATTTAAATGAAGGTTATTCGTAAGTATCTATTCAGTAAAACAAGTTATTCCTGAGGATATGTTGATGGGTTTCGCTTCTCGCTCTACCCATCCTACCCACTTTTGGCTATCCATAGGATGGGTAGAGCGAAGCAAAACCCATCAACTGAAAATCCGCACAGGGCAGATTTTTTAACGTCGCTTTGGGCGACAAAAAGATCTGCCTGGGGTGGTTCGCTCTCCTCAGTGCCAATTGGCATACAACACCCTTCGGCAAGGGTGCTGAATAGATACATTCATAATTCTTACCGGTCTGCGCAAGGATAACGCAGGCGATGAACTCCCCACAACAAAGTCCGAAACAAAGCTTGCGAAATAACGAATTTGGCTTGAAAATCTCAGTATTCGGTCTGATAGTGAGACCATACAGCAAACTAACCGGAGACCGTCGCCATGACCGAGAATAACCAGGAAAAACTCATTCATGCCTATAACACTATGCTGGGCCGGGTGAAAGACGGTCTGAAAGATGTGGAGGAACACGCGCTTCCGCCCATCAAGGAGTTACTGAACAAAGCCGCCGAAACCGCCTCGGAGCTGGAAGAACTCACCCGAGAGGAAGCCGAAAAAATCAGCGACTATCTCAAGCGCGATCTGAACGAAGCGGGTGAATTCCTGTCAGAAAATGGTCGGCAATTGAAAGAATGGCTAAAATTCGATCTGGAATTTGCTGAAGCACAACTGGCCGAACTGTTTGCCAGTGTTGCCGATCGTACCCGCGTCGAACTCGATGCCCTGGCCGAACATGCTCGCCGGGTGGGTATCTGGCACACCGGTGAAATCACCGGTATCGGGATTTTGATCTGCACTGAATGTGGCGAAAAGCTGCATTTCGAGAAAACCGCCCGCATTCCGCCTTGCCCCAAGTGCCATAGCACACGTTTTAAGAAGGCTTTCAGCGACACGGACAACGAATAGAGTCGATAACCGCCACTACTTTTTGTCCGCCAGGTTGAGCTGAAGGGTGTTGATGGAGCGCCACGGACGCTTTCTTCCAGGGCCTATAGCCGTCCGGCCAGCGCGATTTACAACAGCGCGAAGTCCGGAGGGAAACCTATCAACCCATTTTGACAAGCTGCGCAAATAATTATGGATCGACGCCGTTTTCTTTTCAGGATGAGCGCGAGTATCGCGGCTACCAGCGCCATCCCCTTTACTATTTTTGGCGCGATGCAAAGTGTCCAGGCAGCGGTTATCCAGAAACCGCCGGCCATCGCCGGTCTGACACTGGCGCAATGGGATGTCATTGCCCTGATTCAGGAGCATCTGCTGCCTTCAGAATCCCGTTCACCCGGTGCAAAGGAGATTAACGCCCTGAGTTACTTCCAGTCTGTCTTAACCGATCCCCGGCATGATCCCGCTGATAACCAGTTTCTTTTACGGGGACTGAACGTGATCGAAGCACAGGCACTCAAAAAATGGCACCGTCACTTTTCAGCTCTTGACCAGGATCAGCGTGAACACGATCTGCGAAACTATGAAAAAACCCGTTATGGCAGCAGTTGGCTAAACATGGTGCTGGATTATCTTATGGAAGCCCTGCTCACCGATCCCGTTTATGGCGGCAACCCAAAAAGCATTGGCTGGAAGTGGCTGCATCATACGCCCGGCTTTCCACGCCCGCCCCACAAACAGTACCCGGTGTTTGCATGAGCCGGGATTTTGATGCCTGTGTTATTGGCAGCGGCGCGGGGGCCGGACCCATCATCTGGAGCCTGGCCAAAGCGGGTTACTCGGTGGTGGTGCTGGAAAAAGGCCCCTATCTGCAGACGAAGGATTTTTTCAAAGATGAACGCAACTGCTGTCTGCGCGGTAACTACAAACCGGATTTGCGCGACGAACCCCAGATCGTTGTAGAAAAAGGCGACGATGGCCACTGGCATGCACGCAACACCTATCGATCCGGTATTGATTTCTGGAACGGTAATATAGTCGGTGGCTCCAGTAATTTCATGAGTGGCTTTTTCCATCGCCTGAAACCCGTGGACTTTCATTTGCTCTCGACTTTCGGCCCCGTCGAAGGCGCTAACGTGGCAGACTGGCCCATCCGCTATGAGGATCTAGAACCTTACTATACCAAGGTCGAACGTATCATTGGCGTCTCCGGGCGTATTATCAAGCACCCGTACCAGGAACCGCGCAGCACGCCCGATTTTCCCTACCCACCGACCCGCGAACACCCCGTTTCTGAACTCATCGACAAGGCCGGTCAAGCGCTGGGCTACCATCCTATGCCCACGCCACGCGCCATTTTGCCCTACAACGCGCTGGGCCGGGATGCTTGCAGTTACAGCGGCTATTGTGGCGCCTACGGCTGCGCCACTGGTGCCAAGGGCAGCTCGCGCGCCGCACTGATTGATCAGGCGGTCGCCACCGGTCGCGTCCAGGTTCGTCCCTATTCGATGGTCAAGCGGATCAAAACCAATGGCAGCGGGAATATTACGGCGGTTGAATATTTGACGAAAGAAGGACAAACCAAACAGGTCGATGCTCGCATCTACGTGGTGGCCTGTCAGGCGGTCGAAACATCGCGTCTGCTATTGAATTCCACCGGGCCGAAACACGAAAACGGCCTGGCTAACCGCAATGGGCAGGTGGGGAAAAACCTGCTGTTTGCGGGTGGCGGTGGCGGATCCGGGCGGCTGGTCTATTCAAAAATGAGCAAGGAAAAAGCCAAACGGCTAAAAATATTCGGCCCCTTTATAAACCGCGCTCTGCAGGACTGGTATGTCATTGATGATCCCGACTTCGGCCCCCCGCAAAAAGGCGGGACCATCGACTTCGTTCACATGCACCCCAATCCCGTGGTGCGCGCCACGCGCCAAATTTATGGCGAAAACGGACTGATCTGGGGCAAGCCGCTCAAACGCAAGCTGGAGCGCGATTTCATCGATAGCCGGTACATTAAAATTGAAGCTTTCTGTGACTGGATGCCCATCGACGACTGCAATATCACGCTCGATACGAAAACGAGAGACAAATGGAACCTGCCCGTGTCAAAGGTACGCATCGGTTATCACATGCAAAACGTGCAAGTCGGCTGGTACCTGGCCTCTCGGGGAGCGAAAGTATTGAAAAAAATGGGAGCGGAAAACGTGGTCTCTTTTGCCTCATCCAACCCCCCCACCAACCTCATGGCAGGCGGCTGCCGCTTCGGTCATGATCCTGAAACCTCGGTGCTGGATACCGACTGCCGCAGTCATGAAATCGAGAACCTGTTCGTCAGTGACGGTAGCTTCATGCCCACCGGCGGGAGTGTTCCCTACACCTGGACTATCTATGCCAACTCCTTTCGTGTGGCAGACAAGATCCTTGCTCAGCTTGGCGGGGAAAAGCAACGTTCATCCCGGCATCAGAACAGCTAGCCCCCCGGCTTACTGATGCCAGACAACGGCCCGATTTCTATTCCCGGTTAAAACCGTCGCGGGCGTATCCAGAACCAGCTGGCACCGACTACAGCGCCGAATGCCGTATAACACACAACAAAGGCCCATACGGGTGCGTGATAGTACAATACGTTTTCCAGCCAGTGTGATATGAAAGAACCGGAATAGACGGTATCGCCAGCCCGTGAACGTAATGCCATTTCAAGGGTAGTAAGTGGGCAGGTGACATCGAACCACGACTGAACGACGACCACACCAATAGCGACAAGATGCGTCAACCGAAACCAGGGATCGCGAATCCAGGACCATGCGCGAATCTTACCGGCAAATATAAGCACCAGGCCCATCACTACGAAAGTGACGAACAGCACATGTAGAACCAGAATGGCATCTGCAGCAAGCAGGAAGACCGTCGATGAATCCATTTTCGCCACCTGGCATTTTAAACCTGAGGTATTTCCACAAAATTTTACCGCTGTCCCGCTAAAATGACAGTGATATTTGGCAAGTTTCTGATTTTATGGGCATTCGGTTAATTGAAGTCGTTGAGTAACTATTCAGCCCAGTAGGGTAGGCACGATTTTTGTGCCCACGGGCACTTCCTCCGGTCGCCCACGCGGAACACCATGCTGTTCGATTGTCTTTTAACCGAGACATTTTTTATATTCTGTCCCATAAGCCGAATACCATTGATTCGGTGGGCACTTACACCGTGCCCACCCTACGTTATTAGACCATATTGAAAATTATGCTGAATAGTTACGTTATTGAAGGCGTGAAGTTAGCGCCGTCTAAAATCGGAGTCACCCTTTCTCCCACGGGGGAAGAAGGCCATGATGGGGGGGCACTATTTTTCCGGTTTTTCTTCCCCGGCAGATTCAGTTTCATCCATACTCGTTTCGGCACCATCAGCTTCAACATCCACCTTGGTTTCCAGTACCTGACGCAATTTGAACATCTCGTTTTTCATCCTTTGCTCACCATCTTTCTGTCCACCCTCATACATCGAGGCATATTCCGACATCATAGATTCCATCGTTTGCATCGCCGCATCGAGATCTTTTTTTAACCTGGCATTTGTTTCACGCAGAGTGGTATTTTCTTCCCGCACAAGGACCAGTTTTGAATCCTTTGGGGATGCCTTTTCCCCGTCATTTTCGTTCCCGCCATTATTGAAACCCTGATAGGATTCGATCAATTCGTTAATACAGCCATCAAATTCGGATATTTTTTCACGTTCTTTCTTTAGGAAAATTTTTAACAAGTTACCATAAAGTGTTTTTTCACAATCAATAAGGGCATCTGTTTTTGCCTCGGCCTTTTCGTCATCATAACCATATACGTCTTTTAATAGCGATAACAATTTTTCACGTTTTGACGACTCTGCATTTTTTATTTTATCCACTAATATCATGGCCAGCGTTTTATCCTGCATACTTCTTTTTCTTACCATATACAGAATGCTGAAGAGGATCAGAAGCAAAATCACCCCGACCTCACTCACCAGCAGAAACAAGCTTGAATTAATGTCCGTCACAAAGCCACATCCTTGTCATCCTCAGCCTCCTGGCTCACTTTTTTCTTTTTCCAGAGTTTGAATATCAAGACCCCTATTATAGCAAGAACAATATTAACTACCAGAATTATCCAACTCACCAAAAACCAGTTTGTCTTTCCATGTTTCTCTTTTTTTGTATCTTTTTTCTGAATGTTTTCTTTATCATGCGCACTCTTTTCTTTCGCGTGACTATCATTTTTTCCCTCAACAGCGGGAGATGCGCCATGCTCTTTCTTTACAACCTTTTCAAGGACCAGTTTCTTCTTGATTTCCGCCTGTACTTTTCCTCCTGTATGCCTTTTAGCATCCACAATAATAGTAACGAATTTACCCTCATTTTTTTTATCAATTTCCGCCACCCAAAGACCGCCTGGCTCCTGATGCGCAACCGGAAATTCACCCCCTTCCAATTTAAGTTTTATGTGCAAGCTTTCCGGGTCGATTATTTCAATGTGAGGAATAATAGAAAGATAGAAATGTTTAGCACTTTTATCTTCCGTCAACTTTACATCGACAATACTAAGAAAACTTCCCAGCGTATAACGGAACTCCCGTTCAAATGTCGCACCCTTTGCCCGTATAATAAGTAACTGGTCTCCACCTCCAAGCTTACCTGTCAAATCAACACTGTAACGGCCATCCCCCTTTTTACTATCTGCACCCTCCCCTGTATCCAGCATTGAATAACGGGCCTTACCGTTTACCTCGACCTGAAAACTAACCAGGCTTAAAAATGATTCACGGGTTATTATCTTCCCTTTGTTCAGTAATTCAGCTTCAACTGAAACCTTGTCTCCGGCGAGAATGCTGGGAGGCAACTCACTTGTCTCCAGCTTTAGATTGGTCACTATCATGACCCGGTTATCGGGATCTTTTGATCCTTTTATAATCCATTCACCCGCCATCGGTTTTTTGACCGTGACCAGTTCATAAGACTGTTCCTGATTCCAGCTAAAATTTCGAGGGTGTTTCCGATAATCAAAGGCTTTGCCCTGTGGGTTAAGCAACACCACCGGTTCAGCCTCTTTTCTAAAAACCAGCACGGTCATATCATGCACGCTGGTGTCCACCTTGAAACGGTTGCCCCTAATAGCCAGGCTATCGACGGGTGCCGCTTTTTCAAATAATTTCAAAAAGGCGCGTTCGAGTGAGCGGGCATTATCAACCTGGATATAATCACCGCCGGTTACCGCGCTGAGCTGTTTAAGCAGCGCTTTGTCTGCGCCAGCAGACAACGCAATAGTGTGCAGACGCACACCGGCTTTCTTCAGGCGCGGTAATATGTTTTTCAGAATACGTTGGCGTGAAGCTGCATTTTTTTTCGCGTCACGCGAGATATCCACCATGCCATCTGTCAACAGGATAAGGCTACGGCGTGTATTTTTATCCGGTTTCGTCCAGCCGAAAGATGCACGCTTGAGAACCTCTTCGATATTGGTATGAAGCCCACGTGAATGGATCTTTTTCGACTCGGCCCGTGCCAGCTTTTTCCAACGCCTGTCCACGCGCCCGAGCTTAACCGGCATATTCACATACTGCCCGAAGGTCCAGACTCCTGCCGTAGAACCTTCCGGCAATAACCCCACCAGGAGTCGAAGCGCAGGCGCGCGCAGCTTGTGCGGATCATTGTGCTTCATACTCCCTGAAACATCGATCAATACACGTACGTCATTTTTCCTGGCTGCATGCGCAGAGCTCAGCAGACACAGTAACCCCAATGTCAGCAATAGTATGCGCCAGCCGGCCATCATGTTTTGGCTGCCCTGTTCTGATATACCACCTGGACCTTTTAACAACGTTTGTCCCCTTAAATAATCAGGCAATGAAAAAATCTCTAAAAAGCAGACACTTAGGCTTTCCATTCATATCGGCTGTTCACTGGAAAGTATTAGGCCGCAAACGGCCTGTCTCGGCATGCATGCGTTTTCACCCTGTCTGCCCGTCTCGCTGCATTCATGCTATTCTTGTAATTCAACAATGCGAGCAACCTTAGTATGCTTCCCACATACACACCTAAAAGCCTCCGAATATAACCGACATGCAGTTCGAAATTTCAGAAAATGAGAAAAAACAGGCTCGTCACCCCCACGAGATATTTCTGACCAACCTGATCACCAACCATATCCTGATCTTCATTGCCCTGCTTGGCATGGCCAGAACCTTCCCCTTGCTGATGCTGGTGACACCTTCTATTTCCCTCTGTCTGCTACTCTATATTCTCTTCCGCGCCCGCCGTTCGCTGACACGAGACCCCTGGTTTGTGAAATGCCACTGGCAAATTAGCGCCCGCCGCAGCCGTCTGTTCATTGTCCTGCTGGCTGTTATGGGGCTGGTCGTTTTGGGTGTACTACTGATCTCAGGGGGCGATCTAAAGCCCCAGCATTATGCCTTTGGCGGAGTCGGCGCACTGCCCGTCATGCTCACCACTCTCGCACTCATCATGATGGAATCCGACGCCATGCATCAGGCTCGCCTGGGAAAACTTCCCAACCGAATTGTCCAGAAGTTTCCTAATCCAGATGCCATACGGGTTGATGAGGAATGAAGCAAGGGAACATTTTTCTGGGCGTTCTTGGCACCAGTCTCCTGCTGCTGGTTATTTCTCTTTTCTTTTCATCCAGACAGAAAGAGACTCCCGTCCAGCCCCAGAGTCTGCCCTGGCAGATTGAAATAACCGCCGATGGAAGTATCCGCGTTTTTGGTCTGCTACTGGGACAAAGCACGGTGGAAGACGCCATTCAGCGTTTCAATGAAAATGCCGTAGTCAGTCTGTTTGTTTCACCTGAAAATAAACGTGTCGTCGAAGTTTATTTTAACAATGCCCGTCTTGCCGGACTGAATGCAAAAATCGTGCTTTCTGTGGCCATCAACAAAGCAGAAACAGAGAGGATATACAACCATGGAACCCGCATTAGCACGCTGGGTGATGGCAGCCACAAGGTCACGCTGAGCCATGATGATTTGCTGCGGGTAAAACAATCCCCCATCGCGGCGATAACGTATCTGCCAAAGACAAAACTGAGTAGTGCTTTACTCCTGGCACGCTTTGGCGAACCGGCCCGGCGCATTCGTGAAACAAAAACCGGAACTCAGCACTGGCTGTATCCGTCACGGGGACTGGATATCGCACAGGACAAAGATGGCCAGACCGTACTCCAGTATCTAGCTCCGAAAGCGTTTGAAAAAGTCATGGGGCCGCTACTGGAACAGGGGAAGGAAAAATTCTGATTGGCCTGAACAGGCGCCCGAATATTCCTAAATCTAATAACCGGTCGGCTACCGGCTAACAGGTATACTGTCCCCGGAATTAACGACCGATATGCGAACAAATATAAAGATCATCACCATCAGCTTGCTGGGATTGGCCGTGGTGCTGTTCTTCGCCTGGCGGATGGTACGGCCGCTGCATGTTTTTACCGTCGCCAGGCATTTCGAATATCCCCTGGAAAGCAGGGAAATCCCGCCACCCCTGACCAGTCTCAGCGCGGCCACGTGCGGCGCTTGCCACCGTGCTATCTACCGCGAATGGACGACCAGCATGCATAGCCGCGCCTGGACCGATCCTTATTTCCGCACGGATCGTCGCCTTGAGGGTAACGAGCAAATCTGCCTGAACTGTCACACCCCGCTTGACCGGCAGCAAAAATTCAGGGTGCTGGGGTTCCATGATGCTGACAAATTTGATCCGATCCTCGCCCCCAACCCTGACTTCAGTCCTGCATTGCGGCGTCAGGGGGTCACCTGTGCCGCCTGCCATGTCCGTCATGGCGTCATTTACGGCCCCTTCTTGCAAAAAGCCCTGCACGGTGCCCCGCACCCGACAGGGCAATGGAAAAATGATAATGAGGCCTGCGCCCGCTGCCATATCGCACCCGATAAAAGTTGGGGCATATTCCTCAGGATACCCCCCTGCGGCACCGTGCCTGAAATCCAACTGGCCCAAAAAGAGGACTCCCGAACTAAAATAAATGGGCGCCCACGACTGAAGATCCCGCCGCCAATACCTCGAACCGGCGCGCGGGCCTGGGTACCGAAAGCCGGCACCCCTTCCCCGGCCGGATCGGTGGATACTTATCTGGGGCGGCCGATACCGCCGGGAATCGCCACCGCGAACTGCGTTGAATGTCACATGCCACGGGTGGAGCGACCACTGATGACCGGGTATCCTTCCCGGACGGGACGCCACCACTTCTGGCGCGGCGGGCATGATCCACAGATGGTTCGTCAGGCGTTGAGCATCCGTTTTCGCGCTGAAAAACCGCGCCACGGCAGCGTACCCTATACTTTGACGATGACCAATACCGGGGCCGGGCACTATGTTCCAACCGGGGTGCCCGACCGGTTTATCAGTGTCGATCTTCGTCTGCTCGGATCGGACGGGCATACGCTGGAACACGAATCTTACAAGCTGACGCGATCCATCCTGTGGCGACCGGTCGTCATTCAGTTCCGGGATACACGCCTGCGACCGAGGGTCCCGCAACAGTTTGTCATGAAAGTGGATCTTCGGGCGCATCCCACCGCTGTCGCCGTAGAGGCCGTGGTTCGCTATCATTTACTGCCATTGGCACATCGCCGCAAGGACAAGTTGCCGATGAAAGTCGCGCCTTCCCTCACCGTGTTTCGCCAACGGATTATGATCCACACCCCCGAATCCAGGTAAAACTTAATATTAATGGTCCGTAGGTTGGGCAAAGAAGCGATAGCGACGTGCCCAACGGGATGTTCGGGAATGTTGGGCACGCTGCGCTTTGCCCAACCTACCTGGCTGATCTCAAAACATATGGTGCTACAATTGGCGTAGCTATTATTACTATTTCAGCACTCTTTGTGCATAAACGCATTGAGCATTTAATTTCAACATTAAAAGAGCTATAAAATGGATATATTATCTACTGTAGTTTTGCTTATCGTTATTGGCGTCTTTGCGTTCATCGCATACGATGCAACCCATCAAAAATAAGCACCATCACCGCTAACAATACGCGCCACTTTCGCCTGCCGTTATAAGCTCGGTCGTTAGCATCGTTAGCCACTAAATAACCGTTCCGAATTCCTGTCCAGCAAAACCGTTCGCCCTGAGCCTGTCGAAGGGGGAATAGCCTTAAATATTGGTATTTCAGGCTTTACGTTCATGGTTCGACAAGGCTCTCCTGAACGAAGCCGAAGGGCTCACCACGAACGTGATCTGTATAGCGGACAGGAATCGGAACACTTATTTAGGCGCCGGTCACGACCGTCCTGCGCCCCTGGACCGCAGCCGCCAGTTCCCGCAACAGCGTTTCGCTGGCGTCCCAGCCCAGGCAGGCATCGGTAATGCTCTGGCCATAAACCAGTTCCCGATCCCCGTTGTTATCCTGACGTCCTTCCTGTAGATGGCTTTCAGCCATCGCACCCATAATGCGGGTGTCACCGGCGGCAATCTGCTGCGCGACATCATGCGCGACCGCGATCTGGCGGTTAAAGTCTTTCTGACTGTTGGCGTGACTGAAATCAATCATCACCATCGGAGCCAGACCCGCCTTTTCCAGCGCCTCGATCGCCTTGCGCACGCTGCCGGCATCGTAGTTAGGCTGGCGGCCACCGCGCAAAATAATGTGACAGTCATCATTGCCGGTAGTGGCGAAAATGGCCGAGTTTCCGGCCTTGGTCACGGACAGAAAATTATGCGGACGACCGGCCGCACCGATGGCGTCAATCGCGACCTTGAGGGTACCATCGGTGCTGTTCTTGAAGCCCACCGGGCAGGACAGGCCGGAGGCCAGTTCACGGTGTACCTGACTCTCCGTGGTGCGTGCGCCAATGGCGCCCCAGCTGATCAAATCCGCCACGTATTGCGGCGTAATCAAATCGAGAAATTCGGTTGCAGCCGGCACGCCGGCATTGTTTATATCCAGTAGCAGCTTGCGCGCCAGATGCAGGCCTTTGTTGATCTGGAAACTTTTGTCCAGATCGGGATCATTGATCAGACCTTTCCAGCCCACCGTGGTTCTCGGCTTTTCAAAGTACACGCGCATGACGATGAGCAGATCCCCGCCCAGCTCGGTACGCAACAGCTGCAATTTTTGGGCGTACTCCAGCGCCGCCTCAGGATCATGCACCGAGCAGGGGCCGACGATGACCAGCAGGCGATCGTCCTTGCCACGCAGGATATTGTGAATGGCCGTGCGGGTTTCAAAAATCAGCCGGCTGGCGGTTTCTGAAATAGGGCAGTCCTGGTGCAACTGAATCGGCGGAATGACCTCTTTTAGCGCCGTAATACGCAGGTCGTCTGTCTTGTATTTCATATTCATAGCCGGGTATTGTAGCGTGAATGCGCCATCGGCTAAAGTCGGATCGATCAGCTATGCCCGTAGCCTGTATGCCGGGAGCTTAACATTTGTCGTAAAAAATCTCTTTTATAAACATCCCCGGGGCAAGCCCTCTCGCTTTCGCTCGACTTTCTCGTTCCTCGAAAGCGGGGTATTACCCTGTAAGTTTTTATTTACACGCCCCAAGGGGCGGGGAATAAAACCCCAGGAGATTTAAATGCACTTGCCTTGCCTTTTACCCCAAATGACAAGGGACGAGCCACGAGA
>CAZQVV010000071.1:0-14162 GCA_964596835.1 uncultured Thiohalophilus sp.
TGATTTAATCTCAATATCACGCAAAATAATGGGTTCAACGCCTTTTACCCTGCGGCTTTTGATTCCGGTACCGGCGGGTAAGGGTTCCCTGATTTCTGACCTGTACAATGCCCTGATCGGCATTAATGATCACAGGCACCAGATCGGCGGCCTTGCCCACAGGCTTTGATCCGGATGAGGCCGCCATCTTGATGACAGTATCCAGCCGCGTATAATTATTCGACTCACTGGATTCCGTAATTTGTTTGAGTGGATCGGTGGTTATTGCCATTGCATTGAGACCTGGTCGCCGCTGAAACGCACCAGAACCAAACAGATGCAAAAGATACTTGCCGCCAGGCTGCAACGCGGGAATGTCATAGGGCAATATATTCCATTTCTTGATAAAACCGGGTAAATGCAACCCGGCGGCGCAACGCTCGATACGTTTGCTTTTTGGAGGAACCCTGGAACAGACAATAAAAACCTGACTTGCTGCCGCGGTAGCACCACCAACATTTCTGACTTCCACCAGCCCTTTATTGGCATCAATCACCACTGGCATCAAGTCTGGCAGCTTGCTTTGCGCCTGCGCCGAGGGAACCATGCCAAACAAATTAACAATCAGACTCAGAAACCCGACTCGGCATAGCATCTTGTGCGTTTGCGTAACCATTACCGCATGGCTCTGGTTTCGAATGTAATGATTCGGTTCACCGATTTAGCATCTTTGATTTCGATATTGAATGCCTTTGATCGAAAAGGTTTTGTTGCCGTGACGACGAGCCGGTATTTGCCCGCAATCAGAGAGGTGTCCAGCGGTAGCTTTGCCCGGTACAGGACATACTTTGGCCTGTCCCAGCGCCGGAGTTTGACGCTTGCAGCGACCGGTTTGCCATCCTCGTTTCGCGCTTTAACAACCAGCCTCCCCATTCCGAAGGCATAGATCTTATCCAACGTCTGTCCCGCCTTGATGCTGATCTGTTCAACCTGTTTGGGAAAGGCCTGATAAGGCTGGAATTTCTGTTGTGGGTGGTAGTTTCTATCCCGCGACCGTACCTGTAGCCGGTATTGCCCTGCAGGCAGATACTTGATTGTCGATCCGGGCAGAGTACCTGACGCAGTTCCCATTGAATATCTCCAGCCGTTTGCGGTTATAAAGCCGTCTGTGGTCCGCTTTACATCATGCCCTCTGGCATCCAGAGGAATCACTTCAATGTTTGCGTCAGCGGCCTGACCTCCCACGGTCACGCCCACCTGCAAGGTGCTGTTATTGGGCTTTTTTCGTACCGAATGCACCCGTTTATCCAGGCCTGGTATGCAGGATGGCTCGCCGAAAAGAACCTTACTGTCCGCCACACTTGCTTTTATTCCCGCCTTACGTTGTGCAAAATATCGATCCTTGCACACCTTCGGGCATATTTTTGTTCCTTGCCAGCAGGCATCCATCACCTGCTGCTGATTATCCTTGTTTAACCCGCGCTTCTCCCAACATTTTCCAAGGTCTGCCGAGCAGTTCGCTTGCAACCTGATTGGAGCCGCTGAGTCCAAAGCACCCACTGTACTGCCGAGCAAGTCCATCAGAATCTTGCCGGCAGTAGTCAATCCTCCCGTTGGCTCGGCTTGAGCGGGTGAAATTGCTCCAAAAATAAAAAGGATCATAGCCACCAAAAGCCATATGCCATGCTGCACCACATTCCATTTCGATTCAGTTTGTTTCATTGTTTCCTCTTAATTCTTTGTGCACTTTGCGTTGTAACGGATACACTTGCTTCGATTAACTCTTAGGCAAGCAAGGGAAAATACTTCTTTTCACCGTACCGGCCCGAGGTGGGTGCCCAACCAGAAAATGCCGATGCCCAGCAATATCAGTGCCGCCACCCACAACCAGAACAGAATGCGATAGACTGTCAGCGTGATGGAAAGACCACGGTGTTCCCCTATCTCCACCTCATGCCTGCGCCCATAGCGCAGGGTGACAATTGCCATGACCGGCGTGGCAATCATAAACACCAATCCGCTAGCCCTACTCAGCCATGAGAATATGTTCATATCCGCCACGGTCTGGATAGCCCCCATCAGCCCATCCGCAATCAACCTCAGTATTAATCCGCCAGCCAGTATGCCGCCGAAAATACCCAGCCGGAAAAGAAAACCCTTCTGTGCGGGATGCAACTTATTCATCATGCCCGCCAAAGCGGAATAAACAATGATTGCCATCAATCATTAATAATATCAGTAGCACTATTCCAGAAAGGTAAAAGCCTGAATACCATCTTGCAAATGCTGCATCGAATATTCTTTTCATCGATTCCCCCTGTTTTAGGAGCCGATACACTTTGACCTGCGCATGTCGGTTACTTACATTTTCATGGTTTGGCCGCACTCCGGACACCCGATAAAGGATGGCCCGTGTACGATGCAATGACACGCAAGTTTGCATATCCATTATCTCCGGCGACGGCGAACCATTTGCTTGATGTTATTGCGTTCGTTGGATTCGGCAACGACACGCGTGGCATCAACCTTGATGGTAAACTTGTATTTGCCTTTAGCCCACTTCAGTCCTTTCACGCTGAACCTGGGTGTATAGGTCCGACTGGCGCGCAGAGCCGGCACCGAAACCACCAGGCCATTCGATGCAGTATCATAGTAGCGATGCAGTGACGGGCTATCTGCACAACCGCCGCCCGGACCACGATAGCCGATTCTTTTACAGATTATCACCAGTTTGCTTGCGCCTGCCGTTGCGCGGCCCTGATTCTTCACCTTGAACTTTAGTTTGAAGGGATTGCTTCCGCGCATCACAGGGATTAAGTCGGGTTTCTTGCCGCGTGGTTTCGGATAAGTAGTAATTGGTTTACCCCTGATTACAGTGTCCAGCCGAGTGTAATTATTGCGTTCATTCGATTCCGCAATACGGCGTGGACCATCGGCAAACAGCTTTATGCCATAAGTCCCTGGTCGGCGCGGGAATGAACGGGGGCCAAACAATCGTAGTGTTTGACTTGCGCCGGGTCGCAAAGCATGGATGGGATACACCAACGTATTACGTGCCGCATTATAATTGGGCAAGCGCAGTCCGGCTGCGCAGGGACGGCTGCGTCCACCCGAACGAACAATGGAACAGATGACGAACAGCTTACTGGATCCAACTATGGCAGCACCGATATTCCTGACCCGGATGACACCTTGATTGGCATTCACTACCACCGGAACTAAATCAGGCTTTTTGCCGTTGATAATCCCCGGACGCACACCAACAGGCCGAGGTGTAATTATACCCGGACGCACACCAACACCCCTTGAGGCGCGTGCAAATGCAGCGGAAAGCGTTCGGTTACTCAGGGTTGCCTGATTATTGCGGCGATTGTGATCATCATTGGCCGGGTTTTTATCCAGATAAATATCAGGATCAAATGACAGTGCCAGTTCATAGGACGGTACAAACTCGCCACCGGGTTGATTGATAACCGGCACATGTACGTTCATCACCTTGCCGCGGTTCAAACGGCTAAAGTTCCAGTTGGTAATGTGATTCGAGCGGCCAACCTGATGCAAAAACAGCACTTGTTGGTTGTTACGTGAAACATAATTGCTATTACCAATATTCTTTAACTGTCCACGAATAGTGAAATTGTAGGTATTGTTGGCATTTTTATGTACGCTGTTTGCGTCTACCCATACGCGCACCTGTAGATCCGGTGCCGCCAGTGCGGGTGTGGCAACCCCCATCGTTATTGCCATTAACCCTGCCAGTGGCAGCATGAATGACAGCTTCCATTTCTGGTTTGTTTTCTTTATTTGTTTCATTTTCTTATCCTCTTTGTTGTATTCCCGATCTGTTGGTCGGGTTTTCGTGCTTTCACTTCTGCGAGATACCTGTTTATTTTTGACAGGGTGCACAGATTATTCGTTATGTCTTTACGATAAGTGCTTTCAAAGCTATCAAGCCTGGTTTGTTCTGACTATGAATTAAAGCCAGCTATGTTATCTTCTGTCCACCTTCGTGTTTACCATCCCGCAAATAGTATAAGCAGAAGAAGGAGCAGTACCTAATTTTGTGCCAAAGCGTCCCGTCAGGGTTAACTTATTATTACGCCTGAATAACCGCGGTTCATCCACATTCGCTTGTCTGAGGAGTATATTTATAGAAGCAATACCGGCGGCTATCCCCCTGGTTGTACTACCACAGATATAAGGCCCAACAGCGACCCGGTAAGAATAATGTTTCGAATAGACAATTCGATGAGGAATATTGTCAAACCGTACTCGGAAAGTGACAGTTTGTCCGGCTGCAATGGCTGCGATAGAAACATCCTTATTCAATGTACATATAGGCCAATAGGCGCAACGTCCAACTACATGGATTCGTAGTTTCTTGTCACGCAGAGCCTTTGTGAAAGCAGAACGTTTACCCATCACAGTGACAGAAAAATGTGTCGGCCGGCTCTTTTGTATGCCGTTGTTTTTCATCTTAACAATAAATTCCAGTGAAACAGGGTGGACGGTGCCATCGTCCCAACGATTACCTCCAATATAGGTTTCCGTTAATCTGATGTTTTCAATGCTGGTAATAGCAAGATCGACCTTGGCTTTCACAGAAATATTTGCCAGTGATCCACCTCGTACCCGATTATCGGCCATGTAGGAATCACGGTAGGGATTGTTACCCGTTGTTAGCAGTGCAAAGACCGGACTCCAAAATGCACCATCAACACCTCTTAATGGATGTATGTTTCGATCCGAAGCTTTAATTCGGATATTGAGGAGTACAGGTACTGTTTGCCCCCGTGCGACCGTAACAAATCCATTGGTTGTGAATCGAGCACCACCACTCATATAGCCGGCTTTCACCTGTCCGGGTGCCGTTCCCAGATTCTGAATATTAAATGCGGCAACCACGTTGTCTCCAATATTGACGCCGGCATACGCGCTCCTGTTGTTCACCTTGAGCCCCGTCAGCGTCAATTTCATTTGTGGCGCACCGTTGGTAATACTCGCACCGATATTGCCGCGTCCATAAGGAGAGCGAGGACTGGCCGCTCGGCCAATATTGCCGCCCAAGCGTTGTTGTTGATGCTTGCTTATGGTTCCCCGTATTGATTTTTGGGCTGCTTGCAACGGAGTTCTGGTACCTGATGTGATGAAAAACGAACTATCGCTAAGCAAAATGGTTCTGTTATTGTGCACGTCTCTGATGGCCACTGAATACTCGCCGGAATAAACTGATTTCCCCCGCCATGTTCGGGGAATTCGCACCATAATGCTGGTGGGAGTCACTCTGAATGAAGTAACTAACCCGTTAATAGTTCCTTTTGGTCGTGGCGCTATTTTTTTAAGAACCATGATCCGGTATTGCCTGCTGTGGAAATTTGCTACGGTGAACTGTCCATGCAGCGTAATCACCTGCCCCGGTTGAACACGCGCTGGAGTTATACGGACAATCCCTTCCGCATGCGCCAAACTGCTATTTAATACCAGTACAAAAAGCACCAGCCGCATCAGATTCCATCGTGTTCTATTCATGCCTTTATCCCGTTTATATTTCACTTGTGACAACCTTTACTTTCCCAGAAGCCCTTTCATCAACTCGCCAACACCACCCATTTGCTGTGGTTCGGCGGGTAATTTAAAAGTGGAGGCAGGAATAGATTGGGTGTTGATTGACTGCAAGCGTACCCTGTTATCCAGTCGAAGCATGGCAAGATTTTTTATGGCTGCGTCTTGTTGCATCCGTTTCATATTGTCTTCGGGCATCATGCTAGTGGCCGCTTTACTAATTTCGATAAGACCCAATACCGCACTTTGTAAACCTTTATCTTTACCCAGTACAATTTCGTGTCGTTTGCCCCGTTCTACAAAGCGATACACCTTGCCCTTAATACCGGCAATGGTTTCGGTTTTTCCTGTATCTTTATATTTGATGGGTGCCGGTGTTTTATGTGAGCTTTTGTTAGCCTTTCCCATTGCGGCCATGAGTTTAGCCAATTGGCCCACATCCTGAACCACTTTACCGGTAATGACATAAACCTTGTTACCCAGTTTAAGCATGGTTGTTTTTTGATTGATGGCACTTGTCATGTCGACGCGCACATGCTGTTTGTCGACATACTGGATGGTTTGTGTGCCACTACCGTTAGGTGAGGTTATTTTGTAAACGGCAGTCACATCGGCGAAAGCGGTTTGTGAGCTTATTAGCGTCATGCCAGCCAGTGCCGCGATTGAATAAAACTCTTTTTTTATTTTCATGTTACTTTTTCCTATTCTGTTTTTGCTAGCCAATTGGCGTAACCAACATTCATCACATATCCATAAACTGTTTACATCACCACCATCCTCGGTATGCCTACTTATTTCCCCGTTGACGGATTTGATTTTCTATCTGTTTCCTTGGCATTTCTTTCCCCATTCTTCTAATAGGGATAATCATGGTTCATGAACTGCTGTAGTACAACCCCCGATCAGGGACCCCTTGATTTTATAGGCTGAGTTTTTACCTTCCTCTCATTCCGGCTGAATTTGATATCTTCTGCTTAATGTCGGCCCAGTTACTTGCCGAACGGTCAGGATAAATCAAACGAATTTCAATCCCATTTTGTATAATCTGACAGCGCACCACGGAAGCTACCAATTCGGTATTGGAGATAATTCGAATACTGGGCGCAATCATTCTGTTGGCAGGGGTTGCGGTTGTGCGAACTTCGGCCCGGATCCCGTTTATGGGTTTACCGCCTCGCTGAAAGCGGGCCACCAGAAAGCCTGACCTTGATGGGAGGACCGACACAAAAATGTTCAATATACCTTACTCTAATCTGTGCGGCGTGAGGTAACCCATCTCTTCGGACATGTGAACCGTCGATCACTTCAAATGCCACCTGGTTGGAGATGGTTTTCCATCGAGGTTGTCCGTTTTGCCTATAGGCTGTGCCCTGGAGGAAAATATGGTATTGCCCCGGTTGTAATGCGCGGGGGATCGTGAGGCTAATATGTTTTCTTTTCCATTGCGACACACGAACAGGAAACGGAGTAGGCAGTCGGTCGGCTGAAATAACAACCCGCCTGTTACGGCCTTGTTTTTTCGAGAACCGGCCGGAAAGTACCACCGTTTGCTTTGAGGCATTGAAAACGCTGGCAGGGCTGATGGAGTTGATCGTTTTTAAACCTCCGCCGCCTTTGGCAAACAAACCAGCATAACTGCTTTCAGCGCCAAGCATAAAAGTGCATATTATTATAAGTGTTGAAAAAATCCTGTTCATATCGAAGCCTCCACGGTTATTAGTTTTATTCCTTAGAGTCCGGTTTCTCAGTGCTAATACTCTTTTCCTGAGACCCTCCATGGTCTCGTCGAGTTGGGTATCTTCAATGCGTTGGATGAGGGTTGGTAACACGTGGATCAAACAGGGGGATACCGATCACCGAGCCATAAGAAATATTGATTATCTTATTCTTGTCTCAACGGTGTTGATTATTTTAATTTCTCATTTTTATGGCCCCACACTTTAATGTGGGTTGTCTTTTCTCAATCGAGCATAAACGTCACGTATGATTCTACCCTTAATATAGATGTCATGAGGATAGGATCTGGCTTTAAACGGCACAACCCCCCGATCGGGGGCCCCTGATTTGGTTTTGTTATCCTTTTGGCCTGATGACGGTGGACATGGATGTGGCATATCGTTAGTATTTTCTGCTTGAACTTTTATAATGCAGAGACGACCACCCTTAATTAGTGAGTTAAGAAGTCTTTATGTTTAATGTATCCCGTATTAACCTGACAAAGGACAGCAGTCAGTTTGATTTTGGCAGGCAATCCCGGCTGAGCGATATCGGCCGGTTGATGGCAGCTTATTAAGCGTCCCACTTTTCTGAGTCATGTCTGAATCCACAAAAGAACATATGAAAAAGCGATTAGGTTCGCTGGCTGACTATAGCTGTTCTCCGATCAACGTATTGATCCTTGCCGGGTTGTTTGGTGCGATCCTGATCGGCGTTTCATTTTTTTATACTATTCATCAACCCTGGCTGGGGCTTTCTTTTATTGAAAGCGAGGTAAAGGGGTTGATGGTTGCTAATGTAGATCCGGATGGACCCTCGGCAACGATTATCGATTCGGGCGATACTTTGCAGTCAATCAGGGGGGTCCGATCCACATGGATGTCGCTTGACCAGGATCTTCTGATCGAGGATCCAGACATGTTGTCTTCGTTTTCAGAGTGGCGGAAGCTGCTAAAGCGTGAGCAGGCTCTGTATCAGGCGATGCGGGCGCCCGTTGTCCATATACAGCTTGAGGATGGACGTCAGGTCAGAGTTCAGCCTGATGGGTCGCGTCCCCTGTCCAGCCTTTCATTCAGCTATTTTGCCCTTAGTCTGGCGGCGCTTCTTGCCCTGATGGTTGGTGCGGGCATCTACTCCGTACGGATGGATTCTCTACCGGCCAGGCTTCTGCTTTTTTCCGGCGCCGGTTTTGCCATTGCCGCATCTAGCGCCGCTGTTTACACCTCTCGTGAACTGGCTATCAATCCGGATCACTTTCATTTTTTTACTGCGCTAAATCACCTGGGAATCTTTATCTACGCCGCCAGCGGATTGGGTCTGCTCTGGCACTATCCTCGTTCGCTAAAGGCCTGGCCGATAGCGCGCATTATGACCATTTTCGTGGCGCTTGCCTGGGCGAATGAGCAGGGACAATGGCTGGAATTGCCTGTCCACAGCTATTATTTTCCGGTCGTCATCCTGTTCATGTTTGCTGCGGGCTTTGGTATAACGCAATGGCTTCAGTCACGAGATAAGCCTGTTGACCATGCTGCCCTGAAATGGGTACTGGTATCTGTGTTTTTCAGCATTACCGCCACTATGGTCCTGTACTTTATTCCGGGAATGCTGGAACAGCATTCCCTGTTGCCGATAATCTGGAGTTTTGCTGCGGCGCTGATCATGTATCTTGGTTTTGTATTTGGCGTGATCCGTTATCGGCTATTTGATATAGAACGCTGGTGGCTGAATATCTGGCTCTGGTTTGTCGCCGGCCTTGCGGTTATCGCTATGGATGCGATTATCGGACTGCTGTTGCCTCAGGCTGGTTCCTATACCCTGCCGTTGGCCATTCTGTTTACGGGCTGGTGTTATTTTCCGGTTCGTCAGTGGGTCTGGCGACGCCTGTTTGCAAACTCACACCGCGATATTGGACAATTTCTGCCCGCTCTGGTTCTGAGCATGATAAAGCGGGAGGAGGATGATTCGGAAAAGTGGTGGGGGGATGTTTTACGGGAAACTTTTCACCCTATGCATCTATCGCGAATACCGGCACAGGATGATGTGCGTTTGCAGGATTATGGTGGGAAAATGCTCGTGCCATCCATGCGTGGTCAGGATGCCTTTGAGCTGTGTTACGCTGAGAACGGTCGACGCCTGTTCCTGCCGGATGATGTCAAAATTGTTAGATCCCTTATGGAGATTGTACGCCGAACGGAGCAGCAGCTGTATTCATATGCCCGCGGCATGAATGAGGAACGGCGGCGTATCATGCGCGATCTGCATGATGAAGTTGGTGGACAACTATTAACGCTTGTGCATCAGTCGGGAAGCGAGAAAGAGGCTAATCTGGCCAGCTCCGCGCTTTCTGCGCTTCGTGAGGTCATCTACAGCATGGACGAAAAGGAGCCGGTGGATTACGAGATGGCTTTCTCTCGTTGGCGTATCCTGACCAGGGAGCGATGTGAATCGGCAGGTATCGAACTGTATTGGCCGGTCAAAGATGATCTGGAACATGGCCTGTTTACGAATCGGCAGTATTACAATATCAATCTGGCCTTTAAGGAATCGTTGACCAACGCTCTGAAACATACGGGGACATCTAAAATCTCCGTCCTGATGGATATCAGGGATGATTATTTTCGCCTGGAGATTCAAAATAATCTTGGCAAACAAATCCTGGATGCATTACCAGCCGGCAAGGGTCTGCATAATATGCAGTCAAGGATTCAGGAGATTGGTGGCAAATTTGATTATCAAGTTAAAAAAGGCTCATTCATAGTTATATTTCTGGTGCCGCTTGATGATCCCAACGGAGGGGGGTAGCCGATTATGCAGTCTATTTTAATTGTTGAAGATCATAAAGACACAAGGGAGTGGTGGATGAAAAATATTTTCAACGCCTTTCCTGACGCTGTTCCTGAGAGTGCCGTTACGCTTATGGAAGCCCGTGAGAAGTGTGCCGCCAGACATTTTTCGCTGGCGCTTGTGGATATCAATCTGCCCGATGGAAACGGTCTAGACCTGGTTCGTGAGCTGGTTTTGCAACACCCGGAGACATACATCGTGATGTCAACGATCTTTGATGATGACCATCATGTCTTTTCGGCCCTGCGGGCAGGAGCCAACGGTTATCTGATCAAGGATCAGCCAAGAGACAGCCAGATTGAGATGCTCAGGGATATCGTTAATGGCCAGCCACCCATTTCTCCCGGAGTGGCTCGGCGCATTCTGCGCTACTTTACCGAGCAGAAGGTGGAACAAAAGCCGAGAGCGCAGCAGTTGACCGGGCGTGAGCAGGATGTGCTCAGGTTAATCGCCAAAGGATATAGCCGACCGGAGGTGGCGGATCTCATGGGGCTGACCGCGAATACGGTTTCGAGTTATACGAAGGTGATCTACCAGAAACTCAATGTGTCCCGCCGTGCCGAGGCGGTCATTGAAGCGATCCGGCTGGGCCTGATTTCAGGAGAATAGAGTGATAAAACTAAATCAGGGGGTCCCCGATTGGGGGTTGATGTCTGCAACTATGATCGCTAGATTTGTCAGCATGAAAGATAGCGGCATGAGAATACACAGAGGGCGTAAGAGCGTTCTTTTGCATCTGATCATTGGGTCAGTTTTGGCCTTTCCGATTGCTGTCATGGCGGGACAACCGATTTGGCGCGGTATAGCAGCTGTTTCCGGGAGCGGGGAACAAAAGAATCATCTTTCATTTCAATGCCCCAGGGCATTTTTGGGGATTAAAGGCGATATGCTTCCCACCCATTGGCAGGCCGATGATCGCGGCCGTAGCTTGCAGCTTGCTTATGCTTCAATTGATGGCGCTTACATGATATGCACCTATCGTTCCCCCAAGAATCGCAAGCAGAGATTTGGGCCGGTTCGACGCCTGGCGCCAAAGGGGTATCGTTGTATATCAGATGGAGTCAGCTCATTCCGATGTCAGAAAAAATAAATCAGATAACATAGAGGGAGAACAGGATGATCAAAAATATTAATATGAGCTGGATCGGGATGCTTGTGTCTGTTTTGATTTTGCTTCCGGCTTATACCCTGGCCGGTTCAAAGCCCAGGGTAACTATTTACCAGGTGAAAAGTACGGTGAGCGAAGTGTCCCCAGCTTCGGCCACGGACATGTTCATTACCGCCCTGGTCAAGTCTCACCGCTTTCTTGTTATGGAACGTCAACGGCTGGATGAGAGCGTTTATCGGGAAAAGCAGTTAAACCAGCAAGGACGAACCACGGGACGGGTTGCCGAAAAGCGGATGACAGGCGCGGATTATATTTTTGTCGCCACCATTACCGAGGCCAATTCAGGCGCAAGCAGTACAGGTGTGGCAGGCACCTTGGGGGGGCTGGGGCTGGAAAGCAGCGGCAAGGATGCCGAGATAGGAATGGATGTCCGTATCCTTGACGCCGGTAGCGGTGCGATTATTGATGCCGTCAATGTTCGCAAAAAAGTATCGCAGAGCGGCATGTCCGTTTCCGGAGTCGGCTCATTCCTGGGGTCCATGATGGGTATCAATACGCAGGGCGCCGATGCCAGTATCTCGCATGATAGCAAAGAGGGTGTTGACAAGGCTGTACGCGCCCTGATTGAACAGGCAGTCCAGGAACTGGCGAAGAACTATGGCAGAAACTGAAGGCTAGAGTCGAGTGTCATTTCAGTTTTGGATCGCCCTTTGTTTTATGCTTGTCAATTGGGCGATACCGGCCGGAAGCTCCCAGGCTTCAGAACCCGTCTATGTCCGCGAACCGGTCGAGATCATGCGTGTTGTCGAGCTGCCAGTCGGGCTGGAATATCATCATCGAATCCTGCCTTTTGATCGCCGTTCTCCGCTGAATCGCGGATTTTATTTTGGGCGTGGTTTTAATGCCGTCTATCTGACGCGCGCATTGCCAGGCAGACAATATACGCTTGGTTTTCGCTATGCCGCCAACTGGCGAAAACGGGTGGAGGTGATGCTGTTTGATCGCTGGCCGTTTGCTGCTGAAGCCCATCAATTTTATTTGTCGCGTGGTCCGATACTCAGGGGACGATCCGATCAGGTTGAGTTACGCTGGCGTCTTTCTATATCACCCGATAGTCCGGGAACCTTACTTTATATTGTAGTTGAAGCATCGGACGTTATTCCGAAGCACTACAATGGCTTTCCTCATGATTTATTTCTGGCCTGGCCGCCTATCGAGTCGCGCAATGAGATGGGGCATGGGGTGAGCTATCTGCAGGGACCGGAAAATCTGATGCTTGCCGAGCAGGTTCCCGGTGCGCCGGTGGTGCTGACGAATATCGGGTCCGGCGAGCCTGGCCCGGCCTCGTCACCCGCCTGGCAGGCGCCGGGGGATCTGATTGTCAACGGGGCATTCACACAAGGCATACAGCACTGGTCTTCGATTCAGAGCATTCGCCGATCAAAACCGCAGGTGGGGACACTCTCAGTCGGTCGCAATGGTCTTGTCTTGCACGGGAAGACGGATGACAGCATAGGCGGAGTGCGGCAACAACTGGAGGTGAGTGTGCGTGGTGCCGTCAGGTTGATGCTTCAGGCCCGAATAAAAATCGTCAGACAGACTGAGCCGGGTTTGGGAAAAGAGGGAGATGTTTCGCCGCTATCGATTTCGGTGTGCTATGACGATGCCGGGGGCGGATTGCATTGTGGCAGGGATGGCTATATCCGCCGTTTTTACAGTCTGAAACCAAATAGCGAAAAACCGTTACGCCACGGGCAGTGGATTCCACGGGGGGAGTGGTTCTGGTTCAGGGATGATCTGATGCGTTTAACCCCCCGACCCGTTCGTATTCGCTCCATTTCCTTACAGGGTGCCGGTCGGTCGGAGTGGCAGTCGAATATTCGTGAAATTCATCTGATAAGACAGGGAGGAACCCATGAGCAACAAGCGGATTAAATCAAATCTACTGACGGCATGGCTGGTTGGCGTAACACTTTGTTACACGGCCCCGGTTGTGTTGGCCGGACCTCTGGATCGTGGAGAGATGCAGCCACGCAATAACCCTGCCGCAAACAGCATGATCCGTGTTCCGGGTGTGCTTGGTCAGTCTGAGCAGTCTGCGCTGGAGATCCTGCAACGGGCCGGATTGAATGTGAATACTAAATATATCAGCCAGTCTATAGAGAAATATGCCGGTCGGAGCGGAATGGTTGTAAAGCAAACTCCCTCAGCAGGCGGCATCAGCATGCTGGGTTCCTCGGTCACCATTATGATTTACAAGGTTGAGGATAACAAGCCAGAGCCAGCCGGTGAATCCGGTGGTGGTTATGATAATTCAGGCTATGATTCTGGCGGTTCCAACGGTAGCTACGACGGTTCAGGCTATGATTCTGGCGGTTCCAGTGGTGGTGATGACAATCCCGGCGGTAATTCGGGTGGTAATGGTAATGGCTATGATGATTCCGGCAGGGGTTATAGTACCGGTGAGCTTACTCCGAAGGATGGCTCATCCGGACCGGATTGGGGTTCGCCCGGTTCCGATTCCGATTCCGATTCCGATTCCGCAGAATGACTTACCATATTTTTATGAATAGAAATTATTCTCCCGCCCGATTGTAAATGAGCCATTTTCATCCTTTAATACTGAAGTATCCCCACGAATATTTTCTAAAAATCAAACGCTTATCGGTCCGCCAATGAACGCGAATATACGCCAATAAAGGAAAAAGCATTCAGTGTTGCATTCTGGCCGCAGGCACATCAGCATAAAGGGGTGTGGTTCTTTTGTTACGACAGAAAATCAATAGCTTAGAGGTTGTTATAAAACGCATTGCTTTTAAGAATGCCATTATATTAATCTGTATCCGCATGGTAACGACTCACCCCTCAGATTTGTTCCGGTTCCCACGCTCCTGCGTGCGAGGATAAAACCGTTCGCCCTGAGTTCGTCGAAGGGTGAGTAGCCTTAAATATT
>CAZQVV010000072.1:0-13708 GCA_964596835.1 uncultured Thiohalophilus sp.
AATGCTATAATCCATGACATTTCAACGGGTTTAGCTTGGTCCGACCCCTGCATATCGACCCCTGCATATAATGCACCCCTAATGTGATGCATTATATGCAGGGGTTGATTGGGAACAACGATTCCGGGTAATCTACCCATTCCCCGGATATACCAGACTTTTGATCGCAAATCAAGCTGGCTGACCCCTTGATTCTCTAGGCATGCGCCGCATGCTCCAACTGTTCCAGCGCCCAAGCGTTCAAGCTTTTTCCATGCTCTGCGGCTACCTGTGCTAACCGCCCATGCAGTTTCGGATCAGTACGAAGGTTCAGCCTGCCTGAGTACGTCTTTGAAGGCTGGATACTTTTTCCTTCGCAGAAAGCGATATACTCATCCACCGACTTCTTCATTTCCATTTTCAGTTCATCCACCGACTTACCATAAAAGGAAATAACATCCCGAATGTTGGCAACACGACCATGGAACATTTCCATATCCTCGTCATACTCAATGGTGCCGATGTAATCCTTGTATCGAATCGTATTCATGGTTTCACCCCACACAGTTTCAAAAATTCGCGCATGTCGGCCACAGCACCCTTGTCCATTGCCGGTTGAGGATGGGGCCTGTGCTGCAATGTTGGAAAGGAGAACAATCAAGGGGTCAGCCAGCTTGATTCCTGTAGTTTTAGCTTTTCCTGTCTCCACCATGCGCTGTCGGCTTTGTTGCTCTTGTTCGGCGCTATTTCGCGCGCATTATATGCAGGGGTTAATTGGGGACACCGACTCTGGGCAGCCTAAGCATTCTCCGAATATACCAGACTTTTGATCGCAAATCAAGCTGGCTGACCCCTTGATTCCTTTCCGGAATGTCACGCCAAGGCCAAGCCCGAAAGCATGGAGGATTGCCAGCAGGCTGGAAAAATGAGGGTTTCCTTTGGGGCCAAGCGCTTTGTAAACAGCTTCTCGTGTTAATCCGGCTCGCCGGGCCAGTTCAGCCATGCCACCGATTGAATCCGCCGCCTCACGCAGCGCCAGAAGAATCACGCGTTCGTCGCCATCTTCCATGGCTGCTTCAATATAAGCCGCAATATCCTCCGGCGTATTAAGATAATCCGATGTTTTGTATGCCACGCTACCCATGATATGACCTCCAACAGGGAATCAAGGAGCCCGCTTGATTCTTCCCCGGTATCTTGACAACTATCCGTCATTGACGTATATTCATCTCCGTGCACACAGTTGCGGAAACAGCCACCTTCACCAAACAGGCCGGCCGCTACTGGAATGAAGAAGATCGTAGTGCATTTATTGAATTTATCGCCCGTTGCCCCGATGCGGGTGAGATCGTTCCGGGTTCCGGCAGCGTACGCAAAGTGCGTTGGGCGGCTAAGGGAAAGGGCAAGCGTGGCGGTGTTCGCGTAGTTTATTTCAACATGCTGGATGCCGGAACAATCTGGCTGCTTCTGGTGTATGGAAAGAATGTAACAGAGAACATTCCGGCGCATGTTCTCAAACAGGTTAAGGAGGTAATTGAGCATGGCTGACAAAGAACTCAAGACATGGGAGAAATCCCGCGACATCGGTACGGAACTGCTACAATCCGTCAACGAAATGAAAGCCGGAAAGGCAGCACGCAGCCAGCGGGTAACCCTTTCCCCCGTGGCCGAGGCACGGTTGAAAACAGGCATGTCGCAAGCCGTATTTGCCAGGATCATGGGCGTATCCAAACGTACGCTACAGGAGTGGGAACAGGGGCGGCGTAAACCTTCGGGGGCCGCTCACACACTGCTGAAAATCGCATCCACCCGACCGGAAGTGCTGCGCGAACTCCAAGCATAGCCGCCGCCCTTTTCCATTGAAAGAGAGCCTCACCGGGACTTCGAGGTAGTGATGCAAATCAAGATGGCTGACCCCTTGATTCTCTTTGCGATCAAAAGGGATCATCTCACTTTCATCAGTATATTTCCTGATTTCCGGCATGTGTAAAATATAGTTCACATTAACCTAAGTATCAAATAAAGAGTTGTAAACAATCTGAATGTGATTGCTTTACGATTGCGTATATCGTTAGTTCCGTATTTCCTCCCACAATGTCGGATTGCGCGGCGTCAATTACTTTGTCCGGTCGGCGACAATTAGCATCCCCCATTTACACCAATGAGAGCAGGGTCGGGGGAACAAATAGTTTTAATGCAGGTGATACTGTCAACGGATCACCATTCTTCTTTAGACGCCTTGTTTTCCCGATAATCCTTGAAACAATTCCGGGCTTCACTTGCTTCAGGAAATGATGGAACTGGACCAGTGCCTCTTGATGCTCTTCAACGGCAATGTTACCAACCTGTATGGGATTCAACGACAGATCCGTATCAAAAACATCAATTGCCGCGCAATGGCGACCACTGGCATCGTTTCCCATAAGGTTTCTTTGTGTCAAATCTTTAAGCAATTTTCTCCCGTCGGACTCGAACAATTCCCAGCTTTAATGGCATATTTCAATATCACAGTCATACCACCCGAACCGATGCATCAAATGATAATTTTCCTCGGCAGTACATATAGTCTTACGAGTTTTTCGCATTTTTCAAAGCCTCATCAAATGAAATTTTAGGGAAAATTTCAATATATGAATCAACATTACAGTTAAATATATGTGGGTGAAGAACTTTTAGCATTGAGTACCGTTGCATGACTAAAGCCGTCCCCATAGTTTCATTGGCCGTGTCGCGCAATAAATCATCAACTCTGGCCTCGGTGAGTCCTACCTTATGATCCTCACAAGCATAAAAATATTTCTTGTCTGAAAAATAGTTATGATCAAATCCCAATAAATAAATATTTTCATATCCCATAAAGATAGCCGACATAATCGCAACCTCTGAAACCGAATGGATCCCCGGTAGTGCCGAGATATTTATCGTGGTTAATTGCTGTTTATCCCATGGAATATCAGAAAACCATAAAACCTTACGGCTGGAGAACAAATCATTACTGTTGATCTCCTGCCAATCATGAATGCTCATCACCATGATTGTTTTCTTGGGTAGTCTGGCATCCATATCCCTCAACCAGTTAACATAATTCTCTTTGCTATAGTAAGCGGCATGGGAGCGAAACACATTCGGTAATACATGGTATTTGGGGTTCATTTCCTTAAGACATGAATGAACATAGGTGTTGGCTACCGTGATGACATTTTTACCTGATAGTTTGGACAAATCATATCCCAATACGGACGGGCCTGCACCAAGAATAAAACAATCTTCTCCCCTATGGATTGATTCAAACCCCTTACCTCCATGTTCTATCCCAGCTTGATGATACGCACGATAATTATCAATTTTCGTCCTTAATCGTTGCATCTGATATAGAAGAGCAGGAGGGCAGCATTGGCGCACAAGTTCTTTACACTGTTCCTTAAACGAGTTGTTCATATCAAATATCCCCAAAAATCACAAAAACTTGAAGTGATAATCTGCTAGTAACAGAATTAATCCAAGTAAAGCTATGGAAGTATTTTTCATTAGAAATACATAGGAAGAATTCTTATGCCTTTTTCCAATTTCAACAACTGATGGCAAGAACAACACCATTAATGAAGAAAAAATAAATGTACATAATGGCAAAGCAATAGCTGGAAGGATATCTTCGCCATTACTCAAGAAAAAAAGCATTCCGGTACAAGTCAGGCTAATCAATATGATTATCAGATATAATTTACCCCTGGTTGCGGCAACATAAAGCGAACCAATCGAACACAATAACGGTAGAAAAAAGATGCTTAGACACATGACCCTGAAAAATAACGGGTCAATTCCATATTTGGGAAATAAAAGATTTAGTAAAGGGGCAGCAAAGAACGCCATAATAAAAACAGCTACAGACAAGGGTTGTATCTTATGCAAAAGATTGAACACATACTCAACGGCATGTGATGCATTATCTCCATACATTGCGTATATTTCTCGCGTGACAGGAACGAAATAGGCTATAGTCATGCCGGATATAATAGAAAATACCGCAGTAAGCAAGCCATAGCGGGCCAACACCCCATCCGGATAAAAAACAGAAGCACTCAAGCGGGGCAAGCTGAATATTTGGCTCCACAACAAGGTGATCGCAAGGAGGAAGAACCCTTCAAGAACATACCGTCTTACCAACTCCATACGAAAACGGTGGATCGAAATATAAAAATTGCGGAAAAAATAAACAGAAACTCCTAAATAGATAACAACCATCACAATGAACCACGCATGCAACCCATAAAAATAGACGGCAGGAATAACCGACAATCTGAACAGTGATGATGTGACAGATAAAAAACAGAATTTTTTATAATCTTTATTTGAAATAAAAAAACCTGAAGCCAAGTCACTACAGGTAGATCCCATTGCTGCAAGAAAAATCAGAAATGCAACTGAAACACTCTCAAATTTGGTATAGAACAAACCGGATGCAACCAACGCAAAGATAAAACTTCCTGCAATAGCAAACACAGCCGTTGTAGATTGTAATTCTTCAGCTTCTTCAAATTTAGATGTCCGAAGTAAAGCGGGTAATTTTCTGCTATAGACATTGGACAAGCCAAGGTCTGACAGCATCAGGAATGATAAGATCACATTCCAGAATACAATTTGTGAATACGCCACTGGCTCCAACATGCGGGGAACCAGAAGAAGAGTGAGGGTTCCAAAAAATATCGAAACAATCTGTGGAAGAAGCGTGTAAAGATTGTCCTTTCCCAATGAGGGGAAAAGCCGCCTTATAAAAATAATGGCTTTTAGATTAGCCATTTAATCACTTCAAAAACTTCAGCCTTGTCAACACCAATTCTTTGCCCGGCATTTTCAGCCTCATTCTTGAAAAAAGAGATCCACTTTTTACCTGTCCTTTCCATTTCCGATTCATGCGCTTCAATAGCTTGTTGTTTTGTTCGCCAATATTCTGAAATATCGACATAAAAAGTTCCCCTAAAATCGGATGTAGAATGATACCAGTTGCTCCTGTACATCAGCATTCTTGGCACATGACGGCAACCATGGAGTGAAGCTCTCGCTAAAGCATAGTGATCGTGGTGTACATCATCAGCCCAATGGGTATAAACAAGATCAATTCGATTATTGGTCACTATCTCCAATATCTGGACATTTAATTCATCAACAAATTCAAGCTTCAGCGTTTTGAATGGTCCACAAATCAGTTCCTTCGCCCCAAGAATTTTCATGGCATTTTCAGCCTCTTCGCGAGCAACCTTGCTTGAACGAACAATTTCCTTTTTCTGGTTCACAAAGCCGGAATCCGTAGCAACATAGACATAGACCTGATCACCATTGGCTACATGGCGTGCAATTGCTCCACCACACCCTAACTCTATGTCATCGAAGTGCGCTCCTATCGCTAATACATTCATGCCCTCTCCCTTAGGATCGTCCGTGATCGCTCAATGCCACAATTGTATAATATGTCTATACTGCTAAGCCCTGAGACAAAATTACCATATAACTGCGGATACACCGGATGAGTAAACTCTTGCCAGATTACCTCAATACCGCTCTTATCAAATGGATCGGAATCGAAATAATCCTTTGCCCCCAAGCCGGATAGATAATGAGTGGCTTTTATCTGTGTTAAAATTTCGACTAAAAGCTCATTTTTCCTGCCATGACATTCCAGATCACTGGAGAACAGTGTATCAATTTCTATGTCGAACAAATCACATAACATGTGAATCGAGGCCATATTGAATTCAATCAATGTAGAATATTCCAATGCATACAGTTTTTCTATATATGGATGGACTTCACTGAAACATGGGGCCTTGGCATAGTGCTGCTGCAATAAATTAAGGTTATTTTCCCTCCATGGTACTCTGTCAGATAGTTGAACCTGGTTGATAGCAGTATCCCTGGAACATTTTCTCACACTCACGGTCAACCATGTCGTACCATTGGGGGTTTTAATTTTGTCCCTATGCGTCCAACTTCTATTGCTTTTCACAAACTGCACATGATCAAGAACGACAAACTGATCAGCCTGCAGAAGCCTGTGGAAAAACCCCAGATAGGAAAGGAAATCGGGTTGATGAATCACAACTGTTTTACTCATAACACCATAATCTCTTTATAAACGCGGTCCACACCTTTTGTATCCACACACAGCATGGCACATTCACTCATGGTCTGAATGTTCACGCAAGAATCAACATTAATCTTCTTCATTTCTTTATAGTATCCGGCATAGATTGTGGCGCCCGTTTCTTCCAGATACCTGCCAATGGGCATCTCAAACTTTTCCGTGGCCACTACGATACATGGCAAACCTGATGCACAGGCTTCAAATGGCGTTACGCCACCAGCAGTAAATGCCAAGTCAAATTCGACAAATGCCTCAGCCAGCGAAGGCACATTGACCCGCAGGTCAAAGTGATCGGGCATCACTTGTTGTAATCTCTCCAGATGTTCAAAACCAGGGCCGACAATCACTGTCACCGGAATTTTAGAGCCTTTCAACATTTCCACGACTTGCACGGTCACACCGTAAGTATCGCTCCCCCCCATAGAGATAACAATTTTATTCAACGCCAAGCGCTGGCGACGATAATCATCAATACCTTTATCCAATATGAGATATTGAACGCCGGACAAAACTTTTCGTCCTTTCAACTCGCGAACCTCATCAAATATTAACGCCGCGACATGCAAATCTGCCATGGCCGCGCCTTCGCCACGATCATCAAAAGTCACCAGTTTCACTTTGGCATCCTTAACACGTCTGGCATGCATTACATCTGTATCAAGGCGATCATTCACCCATACATCAACACCATGCTTTTGAATCAGTTGCCGTTCCCAATCTGATTGCAGATCGTCCAACGCCACAGCTTCAAAATCAAATCCATTCTCATTCAGAATCGTCATGGCCGGTTGGTGCGCATTCATAAAAAAAATGACATCCTCATTCTGTTCACGCAGAAACGATGCAAAATGGAGCATCCTGAACAGATGCCCCATGCCCCGCTGATGTGATGCTTCTACGCAGAGTGCAAACAAAACCGAATGGCCTCTTCAACTGTAACCGGATCACTTTCTTGCGCTTCAACAATGGCGCAAGCCCTTTGATAATCGTCCAAAGTATCCACCGTCAAGCGCATGTCCGGATAACACTTGGAGGCGGGAGCATGGTAAATCTGCGTGTTAAATAATTCAGGATGCTCCAGCATGTATTCATCAACATGTTCAATATGGTGTGCTTCATGCCCCTGCTCATAACTCTGTTTAAGCGCTTGAAATGTGAATATCTCTGCGCCAACACCAACAGGCAAAGAGTCAAACGAATGTGAGAAATCGGCCCCGGTCTCCAGATGCATCCGGATCAAACCATCCAACTCATCAATATCCGTAAAAGGGTTGTCTGCGGTCAAGCGAACGATTTGATCAAACTCATGTTCAACAGCGCACAGATAGTATCGTTGTAACACATTCCTTTCACTGCCGCGAAAGCATAGCACGCCGTGACTGCGGCAAAACTGCTCAATGGCATCGTCTTGGGCCGAGTTGCTGGTTGCAACAACAGCGGTCGCCTGATGGCGCAAATGCTTCAACCGATGCAAAACATGGCCCAAGAGGGGTTTGTTTCCCATGACCTTAAGAACCTTTCCCGGCAACCGTATCGAACCCATTCGAGCTTGAATAATAATGCCTGATTTTATTTTAAATCTCCCCATGTCAAGACGCTGTCTTGCTCAATGTCGCGGCATACTGCTCTACCGATCATCTGTTCAAAATATTTCGGTTCAATACCGTAACCGGGGCGTTTAATAGCCAAGTCCTCGCGCCCAAGCACATGCCCATCTGGTAAACTGGCGGATACAATAATGCTTTTCCGGTTGTTCACACGGGTAATTTTCTCACCATCCGCAGGACGTTTAATCCCGGAGCCCCTCATCTTCTCGAAGGTACGAATTGCATCCACAATCACCTTCATTTCAGTCGGGTCGGCGGAAAGCATGTGGTCCGGCCCTTCCGCCTGTTTATCATAGGTAAAGTGTTTCTCGATTACCTGCGCACCCATAGCAGCAGCACAAATACAGGCCGTTGTCCCAATCGTATGATCGGAATATCCAATAGGGATTTGAGGAAATTCTCGCATCATCGATTGCATCGCTTTCAAATTCACATCTTCAGAATGGGTGGGATAACTGGTAATGGCGTGCAACAAAATCAGTTGCTCATTGCCTTCCGCCAAGATTGCACTCACGGATTCACGTACCTCTTGCAGGGTGCACATACCGGTCGAGAGAAGAATCGGTTTGCCTATTTTTGCCACATATTTCAGGAAGGGGATATTAACAGCGTCATCCGACCCAATCTTGTGCGCGCAAACACCCAACTCATCCAACATATCCACATCGGTTTCGTGCGAGGGGGTAGAAAACCAGTCAAGCCCCCTGGATTCAATATAATCGAATACCTGCCGGTGCAAGGCCTCATCAATCTCATACTGTTTGAACAGATCGAATTGAGAAGTGACACCTGTATTCTCCATATCAAAAACCGCTTTCTTGCTGGAGATCGTTTCAGCACGATAAGTCTGCAATTTAATAGCATCAACACCGCATTCACTTGCCGCATCAATCAATCGCCTAGCTTCATCCATTGTAGTGAAATTCCCACCAATTTCAGCGATGGTATAAATGTGTCCAAATTTGCTTTTAAATAATTTCAAAATCATTCCCTATATTTAATCACTTTGGCTGGCATTCCTACTGCAATTGCGTAATCAGGAATGCTATGTGTAACAACTGCATTCGACCCAATAATTGCACCATCGCCAATAGTTACACCGCTCAATACCTTTGCCCCAGCTCCAACCCACACATCTTTTCCAATCGAAACAGGCTCAATAATTGCTTTTTGATCTGCTATCAAGTGGTTTTTATCAATTCCATGGTTATGATCAATAATCTGAACATATGCCCCCATTCGAGTAAAATCACCTATCGTAACGGTGTCTTTAACAGTAAGCATGTTATGCCTTCCAATCACCACATTGTTACCTATATACAGCTTTGGAGCAGGTTTAGTAAGCTGAATAAATGTGTAATTTTGAATAACACAGTTGCTTCCTATTTTTAACCTTGCTCCTTCTGTTAAGATAATCTCAACATTATGTTTAACAACATTATTGATTCCGTAGTCAGAAAAATATCTAACCAATTTATACTTGGTAATTAACCGCTGTAGCCACCCCCCTTTGTTTCGGAAAGATGCTTTATCAACCATTAATTTCTTTCCCCCTTCACTGATGCAGGAATGCCAAAGGCAAATAAACCACCCCGCCGCAAGCAGCGGGGTATTGCAGAGCCGTGTTTTTTCCACATCGCCGCAAGCAGCGGGGAATTAGACCCGTAGCGATTGAATACTCTGGAATCACCTTATTAACCAAGGATTTTGCTCCAATCACTGAACCTTTCCCAAGTCTCACGCCTTTAAGCACAACAACCTGAGTGCCAATCCAAACATCTTCTTCGATCATCACAGGAGATGAAGTCCAAGGGGCCTCTCTTATTAAGACAGTGCGATCCTCAAAACCATGCTCTGCATCTGTTATCTGAAGGTATGCTGCAAAAATACAATCATCCCCTATCGTTACTGATTCAGCTGCACCAATGGTTGAGAATGAATTAATAAGCACGTGTTTGCCTATCTTAACATGCCCATCAGGCATCGTTGAAAGTGATGAATAAACACCAATAGTGGAGCCTTCTCCAACACTTACATTTCCACTCAAGCACACACCGCGCTGAATATGCACACCCTTAGCTATCCTGCATCCTTTTGTGATTTCCACATGTGCATCCACTTTAGCTGTAAACGAAATATCAATCCCTCTCAATCTCAGGAGTAAAATCCGAAGAAAACAGGGAATTCTACTCCACACCTGAAATAGCTTGGACAATGTCATTACTCACCAATAATTTGCGAGCGATTCACATAGTTTTTCACCAGCACTAATCGCCCATCAATAGTTGTACTCTCGTCTTCGAGGGTCTTTCTCGGTAAATAACACTGGCGACACACTCGACTTTGTTTAAACCCCTGCGGGTCTTTCAACATATTCCGAACCTGTTGCATCTGCTCACCATGCCATATTTTATGGATAGATTGTTTATTCGCATCCCCAATCACTTCCTGATTCTCTTCATCATTTGAACACTTCATCACCAGCCCATCAGCCCCGATGACCAAACGTTGATACTGCTGGGGACAACTGAACGCATCCAGATAAACTACATCCTCATCTCTGGTTCTGTAATCAATCAACGGATTAAAGGCAACCAAATCCGTATGGGGTTTAAATGTGTCATAATATAACTGAGGATTTTCCTTGATGGCAGGCCAAATCCCTTGAACTTTTATAACAGGCTTATGGAGCCCCTTCTCTTTTTTGTATGCATCGATCTCTTTGATATGATCCAGTATCTCATCAAATTTAATGGGCTTACGGATTTTCTCATAGGTTTCACCAACGCCATCAATGGATACGGTAATCCAGTCAATCCCGGCATCAATGCAATCCTTAAGGAATGATCCCGTCAGCTTTGCTCCATTCGTCAACGATGATACTTCGCGAATACCTTTCTCTTTCGCGTAACGAATACAGCCAACGATATTTTTGTGTAAAAAAGACTCACCACGCAGACTCAAACGAATGGCGGGCACATGCCCTGCAATCTCATCAATAAGGCTTTTATAAAGATCAAAGTCCATCAGTTTTGCATTTACTTTTTTTCTGAATTCCGGAGAAATTGTATAGCACATCGGGCATTTCAGATTGCACACAGAGGCCAATTCGAGATCAACAAGCAGCGGATAATCTGAAACGATCTGATTCCTGGCATTTTCAACCCATGCCTTCCGGTAGGCACGGTACTCATCTTCCCAGCCTTCACCACGATAAGCTTCAAACAGAGCTTCCCGTTCCGCACTATCCATTGAATAATTCCCTTTATTGATAGGAATATGTTTCACACTCATTTCGATCGCTCCCAACGAATCATTTCAGCTATTCCAGACTCAAAACTTATGCGGCATTTCCAATCAAGGAAATTCCGCGCATGGGAAGCATCAGCTTTCACATCCGGAATCTCATTCGGCCTGACATCACCTTTACTTTTAACAGGTTTATTTGTGCCGGCACACTTTTGGACAATATCTATAATTTCTCCTACACTGAACGAAACCCCTGATCCAATATTAAACAGGTTAAACCCTTGCTTCAGCGATAGTGTTGCGGTCAAGGCTGCAACCAAATCACTGATATGTATAAAGTCCCTCTTTGGAGAAAGATCATTCACTACAATCTCATCGTGAGAAAGCGCTTGCTGTATAATCATTGGAATCAAAAATCGCGTACTCTGGCCGATACCGAACACATTAAACGGGCGTATTACTGACACTGCCTGCCCAAAACTTGATGCATAAAAGCGGCACAACTCCTCACTTAAATACTTGGAGTGCGCATACGGATTATTTGGATAAACTGGAGCATCCTCCGAAATTGGCAACCGCTTGGGAACGCCATAAATATAGGCACTAATGTAGGTGAGAGGTACATCTCTCTTTCTGCAAAATTCCAAAGCGGATTCCGTGCCAAGCGTGTTTGTTTTATAGAACCCATAAGGATTATCCCAGCTATCCGGAACATAAGTTTTCCCCGCCAAATGGAACACATGAGAAATATCTTTGATCTTTCTTTTTTGCCATGTTGATGGAGATGATATGTCACCATCAGAAGAGTCCATCGCAACAACCTGATAATCGTCACCGCGCAACCTTTTCGTCAAGGCCCTGCCAATAAACCCGCTTGCTCCTGTTACAAGGATGCTACTCATGTAATAATTTATCCTTCATGTTATCAAAACATTCGATAGCTTCCATGTAGTCATCCGGACGGCCAATATCGAGCCAGATACCCTCATGCGAACGCACTGCCACGCGTTTATTGGCAGACAGAAGGTCGCACATCAACCCATCAAAACCATAAGTCTTTCCACGGGGAATGAAATCCAACACTGGTTTACTTATCATATAGATGCCCATACTGACTTCGAATGTCTTCACGGGCTTCTCGGTAAAGCCAGACAGGCAACGCTCTTTATTTACATCTAATACACCATAATCAATTTTATGCTCTCGAATATACGAAGATATGGTGAAAATACTTTCATTAGCTATGTGCTCTTCATAAAAGGAAGCGAAATTTAAATCCGTCAAGATATCGCCATTCATTACAAGAAAGCTTTCCGGCAAATTATCTATCAACCGGAGCGGAGCCATCGTACTCAGTGGCCTGTCCTCCAGGGAGTAATCGATCCGAATACCCCACCGGGATCCGTCCGCAAAAAACGCCTTGAATAATTCAGCCTGATGATTCACCGCCAGCGTGATATGATCAAAACCACGCTGTACTAACTGCCTGATAATAACCTCGAGAATGGGATAGTCGCCAATGGGCATCAATGGTTTGGGTAACACCAGCGTATAAGGCCTAAGACGAGTTCCTAACCCCCCCGCCAAAATGACCGCGCGTTTAGACATTGTAGATATCTGCCTTATATGATTTGAGATTATCGGGATCCTCAAACCACGCAATCGTCTTTTCCAGCCCTTGGCGTAGCGTTGTTTGGGGTTTGAAGCCGGTTATCCGCTCGATCTTGGCGTTATCGCACCAGAGCCGCTTCACTTCGCTTTTCTCCGGGCGGAAACGGATATCATCGGTCTCGATTTCGATATCCGTATCCATGACTTCCGCGATCATGTTCACGGTATCGCCAATGGATATCTCATAATTGCTGCCACAGTTAATCACTTCGCCCACGGTTTTCGCGGACTCTGCCACAGCGATAAAACCCTGAACGGTATCGAGAACGTAGTTGAAATCGCGCGTGGGGTGCAGGGCACCGAGCTTTATCTTTCTGTTGCCAGCTGCAATCTGGGTGATAACCGTAGGAATTACCGCCCGTGCGGATTGTCTCGGACCATAGGTGTTAAAAGGACGGATGGTAGCCACCGGCGTGTTGAAGGCACAATGAAAGGACATGGCGATCTGGTCGGCACCAATTTTGGTGGCTGAATAGGGAGATTGCCCCTGCAACGGATGTTCTTCGGTAATGGGTACAAACCGGGCGGTGCCATAAACTTCGCTGGTAGAAGTATGAACGACCTTTTCCACGTTCAGTTCGCGCGCGGCCTGCACGATATTCAAAGTTCCCTTAATATTGGTGTCTACGTAGGTATCCGGCGAATGATAGGAATATGGAATGGCTATCAACGCCGCCAGATGCATGACCACGTCGCATCCTTCCATGGCCTTCCTCACTCCGTGCGGGTCACGAACATCCCCGGCAAACACGTCGAATTGACCGGCCACATCCGGTGTGCAACTGTCCAGCCAACCCCACGAATTGAATGAGTTGTAAAAAACGAATGCGCGAACATCATGACCCTGGCGAACAAGTGCTTCCGTCAGGTGGGAACCGATGAAACCGTCCGCTCCAGTCACAAGGATTTTTTTATTTGCCATACCCAAAATTTATGTGTCCCAATATTCACTCATTATTTATTTTCCATGGTAACAACGTAGTACAATAGAATAGGGTCAAATAGAATAGGGTCAGATACTATCTTGATAACTCCTGTCAACAAGTCATTTTCAAGCCTTATT
>CAZQVV010000073.1:0-13655 GCA_964596835.1 uncultured Thiohalophilus sp.
ATGCTGTTGACGGAATGATTACAGTAGAGTTCAGTGGGAATGATTTATCCATAACTAGTCCGGGTACATTTTATGGTGAGATTACAACGGAAAATATTGCCTACCATAGCCCAAGGCATAGAAATAAAGCTTTAGCACGAATACTTATGACGTATCGTTTTGTTGACAGAGCTGGAATGGGAATTTTAAGAATGGGGGTTAAGTCTCTTGTCTATGGTAGAAGATATCCTGTTTTTGAAGAAACTGCCGACTCTATTAATGTTTCTATGTAAGCTGAATATATTAAACCAGCAATTTTTGTACTTACACACGGTAAGCAACAACTGTTTTTGCCAGACCTTATCCTTCTAAATGCTCTATCAGAAAGAGCGTATGTCCCGCTTCCTGAATGTGCCGACATGATAAAAAAAGTAATTGTGGATACTTCAAAGGCTATAATTGATTTTTCAAATCGTTGGGATACTTATTTAGAAATATGCGGAACAAAAGAAGGAATTTTACTTAGAATAAAAGACAACTCTGTCGATTTTTTTGACTTACACAAAACCATTAAGCCACCGCCAAATAGCGATAAATTTGTAAAGCTTTTTTTCATGTTAAAGAAACATAAGTGGGTTAGCAATGAAGATGTATCTACTTTGCTCGGATATAAACAAAGTCAATCGACAAGTAGATTCTTAAGTGACATTGAATGGATTGAACGTAGCGGTAAAGGTATTGCTACGAAATACAAGCTGTTAGAAGAATACGAATAAGCATAAGAACTCATAATCATGTTTTTAACGCATAACATAACGCCCTCATCAGCTGCTGGCAAACTTGGCGCGGGTTTTGCGCTTTTTGCAAAAGCCGTGACAGGTTTGCCAGTCTGCCTGGATGAGTTTGGCGATTTTCTCTTGAAATAGGCTGGATTGTATACCATGATTACACCATATTGGTTTTATCTGGAGTTCTCTAATGCCTGCAATTACCCTGAAAAATATACCAGATTCTCTCTATGCACAATTAAAAACTGCGGCGAGTGTTCACCACAGAAGCTTGAACAGTGAAATCCTCTACTGTGTAGAGCGCGCACTTGGAACGCATAAAATCAATGCTTCTGAGCACATTGAGATGGCCAGAAAATTAAGAGCCAAAACTGCGCAATATAATCTCACAGACCAGAAACTAAGTGATTTTAAAAATGAAGGCCGCCCATGATTGTTGTGGACACCAACATTATTTCTTATCTGTATATTTCGGGTGATCACTCTCAACAAAGTGAAGATTTATTATCTTCCGATTCTAATTGGGTTGCCCCCATATTGTGGCGTAGTGAATTCAGAAATATCTTAGCCCAATATTTGCGAAAAAGTTTATTAAATATAGATGAAATTTTGCTGATCATTCAGCAAGCAGAAAAACTACTGACTGATCATGAATATGAAATTTCATCTGCACATATTATGCAGCTCGTAAAAAGTAGCCAGTGCTCGGCATATGATTGTGAGTTTATTGCCTTAGCACAATACTTGGATGTTCCTCTTATTACAGCCGATAAAAAGATTCTCAGAGAGTTTCCAAAAATTACCCAAACTGCTGAATTTTACCTCGCCTAACAAGTAAATAGGACTCAAACATGGATATAAGTATCAAACACGGCCTTCCTGAACAGCAGAAAAGCGCCTGCGTCATTCTCGGCATATTCGAACGCCGTAAACTCAGCCCGGCGGCGGAAAAAATGGACCAGGCCTGCGGCGGACGACTGGACAAAATTCTGAAGTCTGGGGATATGGAAGGCAAGGCGGAACAAAGTTTAATGCTGCATCATGTAGAGGGTAGCGCTTGCGAGCGAATTCTACTGGTCGGCTGCGGAAAGGAAAAAGACTTTAGCGACAGCACCTACCGCAAGACGCTGAAAATCGCGAGCGAAGCCCTGCTCAAATCCGGCGCTCGTGACGCCGTCAGTTTCCTTACTGAACTAAGCGTAGGCGACCACGCCAGCGGCTGGAAAATTCGTCAGGCAGTCGGAATTATCGAACACAGCCGGTACCGTCCGGACCATCTCAAGAGTGAAAAAGACAGCGTTCCCAAATTGAGCAAAATCGCATTCATTGTGTCTGACGCGCGTGAACTCAGGGCGGCAAAGCAGGGGCTGGCGCTGGGTCAGGCCATCGCTCGCGCCAGCGCGCTGGCGCGCAAACTGGGCAATCTACCCGGCAATATCTGTACCCCGACCTACCTGGCTGCTGAGGCGGCCAAACTGGCCAAACAGTCCGACAAATTAAACGTCCGCGCACTGGGACAAAAGCAAATGGAAACCCTGGGCATGGGCGCCCTGCTCTCGGTCGCAAAAGGCAGCCGCCAGCCGCCCAGGCTGATAGAAATGAACTATCAGGGCGGCAAAAAAACAGACAAACCTATCGTCCTGGTGGGCAAGGGCATCACCTTTGACTCTGGCGGTATTTCCATTAAACCCTCCGCCGCCATGGATGAAATGAAATACGATATGTGCGGCGCCGCCAGCGTTATCGGTGCCATGGCGGCAATAAGCGAACTGCAACTGCCGCTAAATGTTATTGGTATCGTCCCCAGTTGTGAAAACCTGCCAGATGGGGCCGCCAGCAAACCCGGCGACATCGTCACCAGCATGTCGGGGCAAACTATCGAAATTCTCAACACCGATGCCGAAGGCCGCCTGGTTCTCTGTGACGCGCTCACCTATAGTGAAAAATTTAAACCCCGACTCGTGATCGATATCGCTACGCTCACTGGCGCCTGTGTCATCGCCCTGGGCAAACAGGCCTGCGGCCTGCTCAGCAACGATCCAGCGCTTGCCCAGTCACTGTTGGACGCCGGTAATGAGAGTGGCGATCGCGCCTGGCAAATGCCTCTGTGGGACGAATATGATGAACAGTTGAAGAGTAATTTTGCTGATATGGCCAACATCGGCGGGCGCGAAGCAGGCACCATTACCGCCGCCTGCTTTCTCGCCCGTTTCAGCAAAAAATTCAAATGGGCACACCTGGATATCGCCGGTGTCGCCTGGGAAGGCGGCAGCAACAAGGGCGCGACGGGCCGACCGGTTGCCCTCCTGACCCAGTATCTGCTCAACCAGTGTGGTAAAAATTATCAACTGCCATGACCCGCATCGACTTCTACCTGCTCAGCAGCCCGCAGCCGGACGCAAGCGAGCGCACCGCCTGCCGGTTGGCAGAGAAAGCCTATCGACTCAAACACGCTATCTATATTCATACCCATGGCCAACAGCAAACGGTGCAAATTGACAAGCTGCTCTGGACTTTCCGTGACGGCAGTTTTGTTCCCCACCAGTTGCATGGTCTGGATGCATCAAGTAACAGCCCGGTCATTATCGGGCACGAAACCAGCCCGGATAAAGAACTGGCGGCGCATCATCAGTTACTGATCAACCTGGATCAGACTGTGCCCCCCTTTTTCAGCCGTTTTGAACGTATAGCTGAAATTGTCAGCGCCGACGAGCAGCAACGCAAGGCCGCCCGCGAACGCTTCAGATTTTATCGTGACCGCGGTTATGAACTACAAACCCATGAACTGGCAGGCTAAATATGAGCAGGCACATCGACAAGGAAAAAGAGCTGAGAGAGATGCACGACTCTCAAGCCTCACTGGTGAATGCGCTGGAATCTATCCACACCCTGCTCGAAGAAAGTGAAACCAAGCTCAATGCCGCACGGGAAACTCTGGCGGGTTCGCGCATTGAGAACCAGAAACATTACACGCCCCGCCACGACAAAATACTATCGCCCCCCCCTCTGGAATCACCCCTGACACCCAACATAAATTCCGGCAAGCCTTATGAAAAAGAGCTTGCCGTACCCCTGCTCGAAGACATCGTTGTCCCCGGCATCCAGCAGGAACCGCTGCCTCTGCTTGATAAAGCTGAAATCAACGCTACAACAGAAGCAATCGCTGAAATCAGTGATACACGCAAACAGGCGTTCATCAACAGGCTTGAAACCATCCAGATCGAAATGGATGACTACCTGAATGAAATGCTGGTACGCTGTATGGCCGGTATCGAACTTGAGTTGAAGGAAACCCTGTCACGAAAATTTGAGGAACTGCGGGATATTATTGAAAAATAGGCTGTTAGTAGAGTGCTGAAGATGCTAACAAAAATGAGCCACAGAACATGAGTAAGTGTCCATTCCAGAACGTTGTTCTGTCTGCCTCCCCTTAAGAATCTGCACAAAAATAAAGAGCCGGATCTGTTTCTCTTGACTTCCTGCCCATGATCACCCATCATTTTCGTTCTCATCGAAATGAATCGAACTCATGAAAAAAATTACCGCTATCACCGCCAAATCGGATACCTGCACCATTCCCTGCTTTGATCACAGCAAGGTCAACAAAGTGAAGAAGGCGCTCGCTAAGGAAGAAAAGCGTCTGCCCGAGCTGGCGGATTTTTACAAATTACTGGGCAATACCACTCGCCTCAAGATCCTGTTAGCCCTGGCGCAGGGTGAACTCTGCGTGTGTGACATCGCGCATGTGCTGGAATTGAGCATGGCCGCCACCTCTCACCAGTTAAAGTTGCTGCGAAATCAGGGCTGGTTGGGTATGCGCAATGACGGCAAGATGGTTTACTACCGACTCAATAGCGAGGATCTGCTCAAGGCCCTCAGAGGTGATCTGAAAATATTGGAGGCACGCCTGGGATAAAAGCTTGTTTTTTTGGGTTATATATTTCGATATTTACGAAAACAACGAATTGGAAAGCTGAATACATATGCGTAAATCAAAACAAAACCTGTCCTGGCTGGGATCCGCTGCCAGTCTGCTGGCAGTAGCCACCTGCTACGGCACACTGGCGGCGGTAAGCCTGCTGTCACTACTGGGGGTTAGTGTGGATATTGATGAAGCTACGCTGGTCAAATGGATCACCGGTCTGCTGATAGTGGCGCTGTCGGGAATGCTGTATTCCTGGCGCAGTCACCGACATCCCGGCCCGTTGATATTGAGTCTGGGCGCAGCTGCCCTCTTGTTGTGGGTATTCTACGGCCATTATTCCAAACCGCTCGAACTAACGGGTTTTGCCCTGCTGGTGATTGCCTCATTATGGGATTTTCAAGCTAAAAGACGTGTCTGTACTGCGAGTAATGATGACTGAAGTGGCTGAAACGCTAACACGCCTGGAGACGGAACTTCGTCAGGCCATGACAGCGAAGAAGTGCTGGCGCTGTGGCTGCTTTCAGAATACCGTCAGGGCCCTGCAAGATTCTGAGCAGATCAAGGCTTCGCTACCTGCCCTGCTCGCAGAAGCCCGCACACTTTTTGAAGAAAAACGCTATGACTGCCTGGGCTGCGAAGTCTGCTGGCCTGCTGTGGCACAGAACATTGCCGCAGAATACGATCCCGTCGTGGCAGAAGGCGGCCACTGTGCAACCCTTGAGCCGGAATTACAACAAGGTTGGCCACCTCTTCCAGGGGATTACCGGGTCATTCGTTTTCAGGCGCCGGTTGCCGTATGTACATTGAATAGCGATGCTCTCATCATGCAACTGAGCCGCCACCCGGTTAAAGGTTTGGCCGTCATTGGTAGCCTGCATACGGAAAACCTCGGCATCGAACATTTGATCCGTAACCTGTTGAGCAATCCGAATATCCGCTTTTTACTACTCTGCGGTGAAGACACGCAACGCGCTATTGGGCATTTACCGGGACAATCGCTGGCCAGTCTGCTACGCCATGGCATAAATGGAAAAGGACGTATTATCGAGGCGAAGGGCAAACGTCCTTTCATCAAAAATCTGGATCCCCTGCATATTGACAACTTTCGCCAGCAAGTGCAGCTGATCGATTGCACCGGTGAAACCGATCCGGTAACGTTACGCAACCGGATCGAAGAGAACGCTGGCAACGATCCCGGCCCGGTTTCGACGACTGCCCCCGACATGACCACCATCCCGGTTGAAAACGCCATCGCTCCACAACGTTTACGGCTGGATCCTGCCGGTTATTTTGTTGTCTATCCGGAGAAACGTCACAAGCAGATCACACTGGAACACTACAGCAACAAAGGTGTGCTGGATCGGATATTCAGCGCAGATGATCCTGCCGCGCTCTATACCACCGTGATCGATGAAGGACTGATCAGTCGTCTCGATCATGCCGCCTATCTTGGCCGTGAACTGGCGCGCGCAGAACGTTCCATGATAAGTGGTGATACCTATGTGCAGGATCGCGCAGCGGGTGACATAGAAGAAGCTCAAATTGAAAAACAAACAGCCTGTAGCTGTATATCCCAGGAAGATGAATCATGCGACTAAAACAATACTGGCCCCTGTTGACCACCATTTTCATTATCAGCGCGCTCTTTATAGCTAAAATCTGGATAAGCAACACGCAACCATTGCTGGCACAAGATTCAAAGATCAATGGACCTGCCATTATCCTGTTTCGTGGCGACAAGAGTCCCAACTGCCAGGTGATTAATCAACTGGTCAGTAAAGCAGAACAACATTATGGTAAACAGATCACTTTTCGTCAGTTTGACTGGTCAGCGGATAATCCTTTAATTAGCAAATATAAGGTGCGTTTTCTTCCTACCGTACTGTTTATCGATCGCACAGGAAAAGAGGTCACTCGCAGTGTAGGTGAAAGCCCTGCTATGCAGGCCAAACTGAAAAAAATGCTGGCCCATCTTGACAACCTGTTGCAGCCATAAGCATGGATTCCTTCGCCAACTGGCTCTCTCCCTGGCTCAATAATGGTTCACTTCTGGTTTTGCCGTTAGTGATTCTCGGCGGTCTTGTCACCGCTTTTAATCCCTGTTGTCTGCCCATGTACCCGGCGGTATTTGGATTCTTCGGTGCATCCTGTTGTAACAATACAGACATAGACAAACAGCAAACAACCTGCACACAGGACGGCATGGTGCTGTCCACGGCCATTCCTTTTGTGCTGGGCATGGCCAGCGCAACCGCGCTCATGGGTCTGCTGACCGCATCGCTGGGTTGGGTATTCGGTCAGTTCACTATCGAGTTTCGTCTGCTGCTGGCAGGGGTTCCATTAATCATGGGTTTGCACCTGCTCGGTTTCCTGCCATTACCTTCCGCCACCTTTCATTTGCAGCAACCTTCGATTGAGGCTTCCCGTAAAGGCTATCGGATAGTAACAGCCTACGCGGCAGGGCTGGTGTTTTCACTCGCCATTGTGCCCTGCGCCACGCCGATCCTGTTAAGCATCCTGACCCTGGTTGCTATGCAGGGCGACCCGGTTTACGGAACCGTACTGATGTTTATTTACGGGCTTGGCGTGGGTCTGCCGTTACTTTTGATTGGTCATGGTCTTACGCGTTTTCAACACCGCTTTGCCGCCCCCGTACAGCAACGGCACATCCGCAAACTCTCCGGAATACTGCTGCTCGGGGTCGCGGTTTACCTCATCTGGCTGGCATAGTGGCATTTTTATTTCGCTGAATGCCTTTGCAGAAAACCTGATATTTCATCCATCGTTGTCTGATCAGGGATTGGTTTTCCCATGCGGGACATATTTTTTCGCATGCGCTGGATCACGGCCGGCCATTCATGACTCGTATGTTGTGCCGGATCAGGCAAGGCATGACACTGGGAACAGGTTTTCTGAAACGCCCGGCCTGCCGGTGTATCTGCCCCTGAAAGTTTATTTACATCAATTTTTTGTTGCGCATTTTTTTCAAGATAAGCGATCAGAATCTTAAGTTCATTATCACTTGGCGCATCAATATGCATCATCATGCGCCTGCCGCTCATCATCTGCATCCGCCGGTTCATACGCGCAACCACGCCCGGCCATTCACTGGCAGTATGCAGGCCAGGGCCAGGAACACCATGACATTGGGAACAATATCGACCCACCAGCTTCGCCCCTTCTGAATCCGGCGCGGGTAACTGATCCGGGTTTATCCCCTGCGGCATACGGTTTCCCATCATGCCACTCATCATGCCCCCCCTCATACCGCCCATCATGGACATATTGTTTTTCTGCGCCATACTGCGCACGGCAAACTGGCCGACTATGCCAATCATTAAGAATGTCATCGCGGCTCTCAGTAATCGCCGGTTAGATTTCATGATTCCAGATCCTTTTTCATGCGTTCATAGGTTTCCCGGTCGATCTCACCACGAGCGTAGCGTTTGTTGAGTATCTCCAGAGCCGATTCCTGAGCATGATTTTTGCTATCGGTATTAGCGGAACCCATCAACCAGCGGACCAGCAACACCACCCCGACAATAATAAAAATCCAGAATAACGGCCCCATAAAATGCATTCCCCAGCCCATTGGTTCACCATAGCTACCATTCATCATTTTTTTTACCTTTTTTGAATGCGTACAATAATCTATCTGTAATCAGACCGGCAATAATGATTTTCCTGGACATGGGTGAATAAACGTACGGGTAATCAGGTGTAATTCCAGTGTTCTATTGAATGCTATTATTTTATCTCCGTCAAGGAAAAACCCGCTTCCAGGCAGGATGACCAAAATAGACGGTCGCTAATCCTCTTCTATATAGTATGACCTCGATTTTTATCTACGATCTCAGCATCCGCAAACCGCTGGCGATGACGACAAACTCACTGAGTTCATGTGCCAGAACCGCGACAGGCAATGAAAACACTCCGGATATTGAACCGATAACCAGGCTGCTAATAACCAGTCCGGATAGGATCAAGTTTTCCTGAATAATGCGCCAGTTTCGATGACTGAGATGAATCAAATAGGGCAGGCGCGACAGATCGTCGGCCATTAGCGCAACATCGGCTATTTCCAGCGCCACGTCGGTTCCCGCTGCACCCATCGCAATCCCCACATGCGCGGCGGATAATGCGGGTGCATCGTTGATTCCATCGCCAACCATAGCAACCCGACCATAGCGTTGATCGAGTTCTTCAACTTTGCGTTTTTTATCCTCGGGACTGAGTTCAGCAAAAACTTCATCTATGCCAGCTTGAACAGCAATGGTATGCGCGGCCAGCTTATTATCGCCTGTCAACATTATGATCTTTTCAATCCCAGCCTGACGCAACTCGCTGATGGTATCCCGCACCTCAGGTCGCAGTGGATCCATCACGGCAATCAATCCCTGTAGCTGGTGCCCGGCGCCCAGCAGGATAACAGTATTACCTGCCTGTTGGAGTTCTTTGATTTGTGTTTGAATAGACGTTAAATTAAACCCCATACGGGCAAACAAATCCGGTTTACCTATATAGACCATCTCGTTATAAACTCGACCTTTGGCACCGACTCCGGTCAGCGACTGAAAATCATCTGCCGGCGCGACTTCGATATTTTTATCTGCCGCATCGTTGATAATAGCCTTAGCCAGCGGATGCTGTGAACGCCGTTCCAGCGCGGCAGCTATGCTGAGCAACTGTTTTTCTGTCAAATCTCTCAAGCTGATAATTTTACTCACCCGAGGTTTGCCCAGCGTCAAGGTGCCGGTTTTATCCAATGCGATAACCCGTACTTTAGCCAGATTTTCAAGATGTACGCCGCCCTTGATTAAGATGCCGTTACGACTTGCAGTGCCGATAGCGGCAACCAGAGTAATGGGGATGGATATTACCAGCGCACAGGGGGCGGCGGCGACGATAAACACAGTGGCGCGAGTTAGCCACTCCTGCCACTCCTGGCCGAAGAAAAGCGGCGGCAACACAGCCAGCAGGATTCCGACCGCCAGCACCGCCGGGCTATAACGGCGACCGAAGCGTTCGATAAAACGCTGACTTTTGCCCTTGCGGGAGGGGGCTTCCTCCACCAGTTGGATTATCCGCGCAAGGGTATTGTCCACCGTGGTTTTGGTTGCGCGAATGCTCAATGCGCCTTCGCCATTTAAGCTGGCGGCAAACACATGATCGCCGACATTCTTTTCGACGGGCACCGACTCGCCGGTCACGGGCGCCTGATTCAGGCTTGAATGACCTGCAATAATTTCACCATCGGTTGCAATAGCTTCACCGGGGCGAACAATAAAAACATCATCAATCTGAAGCTCGTCTGCCGGAACAACGATCTCTTTATTATGACGCAATACCAGTGCCGTTTTGGGCACCAGATCCATTAATGCGCGAATGGCATGTCGGCTGCGTTCCTCGGTATACCCTTCAGTAGCTTCTGAAATAGAATAGAGAAACACCAGCATGGCTGCCTCGGCCCACTGGCCTAAAAACCCGGCGGTGATAGCCGCCACTGCCATCAAAATTTCGATACCAATCTGCCGCTCTTCCAGCAGGGTTTCGATACCCTCGCGGATGAAATACCAGCCGCCAATGATAACCGCCAGCAGATACAGACCGGTTTCCAGTAAGGAAGAGAGACCGAACATGGAACCGAAGAAACCCAGCGCGAGTAACACGCCCGACAATGCCGAGGTGACAACCTGAAGATTGCGCCAGGGCGGCGGCAGAGGCTGGCCACTAGCTAGAGCCTGACAACTCGGGCAGGCCATTATTCCGCCCACGCCTTTTTTAAGTCAGCAGAAAGAATCCCCACCCGGCAACGACCTTCCTCACGGAAGGCCATACGGTTTTTGAAGTGTTTGAGATCGGTACTGTAAGCATTATCTGGATCAGGCAATGAACGTATCAGAGCATAGAGCTGTTGCAGGTAATCGGGTTCTGCCGTCAAACGATGGTAGACCCAGCGGCCTTCCTTTTGGGATGACAGCAGGCCGGCCTGGCGCAAAACCTTAAGATGACGGGACAGCTTGTATTGCGGTTCGAGCAAAACATCCACCAGCTCGCACAGGCAAATTTCTTCATCCGTCACCGCCAGCAGGCGAATAATTCGTAAGCGTGTGCTATCAGACAAGGCTTGAAACAGGGTTTCTGGGGTGATGGTTAATATATGCATAGTTGCATAATAGCGCAACTATACATAATGTTGCAAAGCATAGGTTTATCAAAGTAGGACGGATTATTTCTTACTTGACCATTTTAGCTAAAATGGTCAAATAGGATAATTTTCAAAGAAAAGGCTTTTACTATGAAATCCATATCTTCAACTGAGGCACAAAATCGCTTCGGCGAATTGATTGAAAAAGTACAACGTGAACCGATGACCATTTCAAGGAAAGGTCGTCCAGTCATGGTGATGATGTCTATTCATGACTATGAAGCCATGAATCTTGCAAGATTGCGGGCACATGCCGCCGAAGGTGAAGCAGCCATTGAGCGAGGAGCATTCACGACGATTCGCAATGAAAAAGAATCACATGCGTTTTTTGAAAAGATAAAGGCAAAAAACAGGAATAAGAAAGCCTGAAACTGATGGAACTGAAATATTCAGATTTAGCCGAAGAACAGTTGGCATCAATAGAAGAGTACACAAGGGAAAAATGGGGAACCCATCAAGCAGGCGAATAATTCGTAATCACGTGTTATTGGACAACGCTTGAAACAGGGTTTCTGGGGTACTGGTTAATATATGCAAACCATAAGATAAATCACTGCTCTGGAGCTGTTTCTTTCAATTGCGATTAACCCGAATTACCTGAACGACTGCTTTTGTGAAACTTAACAACTACCCAGGAAATCTCGGGCCTGAGTGTTGTTCTGTCAAATTGCCTCCAGACGTTTACAACTGACCTTGTCCCGTCAATCACCAAACTGCCATACTATCGCATTCAACTTACCTGACTCATTTTCCAGATCTTCACTGGCTTCCCTGGCCGAAGTAGCAGAAACGACTGTCTGCTCCGCCAGACTGCTGATATTATTAATATTGCGATTAATCTCTTCAGCAACAGCACCCTGCTCTTCAGTCGCGGCCGCCACTTCGGTATTCATGTCATTGATGCCGGCCACAGAAGCTGAAACTTCTGCCAGCGCTTCTGCCGCTGATTCCACCAGCGCCGTTGCCGAATTTCCCTGTTCACGCGCCTTGCTCATTTCATCCACTGCCGCACTGGCTCTTCGCTGGAGCTGCTCCACAATTTTCTGAATCTCACCCGTGGACTGCTGTGTGCGGCTGGCAAGCGTGCGAACTTCATCTGCCACCACGGCAAATCCCCGTCCCTGCTCACCGGCACGCGCGGCTTCAATAGCCGCGTTCAACGCAAGAAGATTGGTCTGCTCTGCAATATCCCGAATAACATCCACCATACCGCCAATGGCATTACTTTCCATATTAAGATCCTGAATGACATCGGCGGCCTCTTCGACACGCTTCACCAGCGCCTCCATGGCGCCCAATGCTTCGCTGGCGGTCAACACCCCTTTTTGGGAGTTTTCTTTTGCATTGTCCGTGTTCTGTGAGGTCATATCAGCCCGATTGGAGATCTCCTGCACGGCAGCTGACATCTCATTCATTGCCGTCGCAACCTGTGATACTTCATCCAGTTGCTTTTGTGCATTTTCAGAATTACTCTGTGAGATCTCGCGCGAAATACCGGCCGCCTTGTTCAGGGCGCTCACCGTATCATTCACCCTGACAAGGATGGTTTTAACCTTGGCCTGCAGAGCTAGCATTGTGAGCTGCATGTCACCCAGCTCATCACTTCGCCGAGTGTAAACGGCGCGCGCCACATCGTTGCTGAAGATGGATCGGGCATGAGCCGCCGCTTTTTTCCAGGGTATCATGATCTGATAAGTTATAAATACACTCACCACGAGCACAAACAACATACCCACTATAAGTGCTGGTGAGGATGTCACCCCGCTTGCTTTGAGCATAAAAAAAACCGCCAGCAGTGAACTTATCTGGGTTATAACCAGCTTGCCTTTCGTTCCCGGTTTCAGCCAGGAAAGTTTATCCAGCAGGGAAAACCGATTTTCCCTTATTTTCCTGTACAAGCCATCGGCTGTATTCACATGCGCACGGTCGGGCGTGGTTCTCACTGACTGGTAACCCACAATTTCACTGCCCTCAAAAATAGGCGTGACATAGGCATCCACCCAGTAATAGTCGCCATTCTTGCAGCGGTTCTTTACAATCCCCATCCAGGGTTTGCCGGTTTTAATCGTGGTCCAGAGATCCGCAAAGGCAAGGGGAGGCATATCCGGGTGACGTACGATATTATGATTTTTACCATAAAGCTCCTCTTTAGAAAAACCACTGAGCGCAATAAAATGATCATTGGCATAAGTCGTCGTGCCTTTTTTGTCTGTGGTCGAGACGATTCGAAGTTCACCGTCAAAACTGCGCTCGGTATTGGTTATGGGTAAATTACTTTTCATATTCTTTTTCCTGGAGATCTGTTTAGCCGATGTCTATTCATGGGAAAAATGATTTTTATCCACTATGTCTCCCCTGTTTAGTGGCTTTACCAGGAGACAAATACACATATAAATTTTATGCGCCGCATTATAAATATTCGTAAAAAACTATCGGGAGATTTTATAATAACTTTAATTTTCAAGATTATAGGCCAGAATAATTATGTGGTATTGTTTTGACGTACCGATAGATAGCCTGCGACAACGTCCACTTCATTTATTTTCCCAAATCATGTTGAGTAACTATTCAGCACAATTGCCGAGAGGGTGTTGTATACAGGTTGGCACTGAGCAAAGCGAACCACCACAGGCACATCTTTTTGTCGCCCAAAGCGACGTTAAAAAATATGCCCTGTGCGGATTTTCAGTTGATGGGTTTCGCTTCCCGCTCTACCCATCCTACTCACTTTTGGCTATCCGTAGGATGGGTAGAG
>CAZQVV010000074.1:126-13595 GCA_964596835.1 uncultured Thiohalophilus sp.
AAGGTACTAAGCTCAGGACGAACGGTAAGGTACTAAGCTCAGGACGAACGGTAAGGTACTAAGCTCAGGACGAACGGTAAGATACTAAGCTCAGGACGAACGGTAAGATACTAAGGTGGACAGGTATTTGGAACAAACCGTTCGCCCTGAGCTTGTCGAAGGAAGCCTGTCGAAGGGTGAACGATTTTGGCTGGACGGAAATTTCCTCGTTCCCGCGCAGTCGTAAGGTACGATTTTTCTTTAACCCTTCTTTAGATCCTGTGGCAAAGAAAAAACAATTTTTTCTTCACTTCCCATATCCTGTACCACGTCGGTCACGCCCCATTCCTTAAGACGCGCAATAACATCATTCACCAGAACCTCGGGGGCTGAAGCACCCGCACTCAGTCCAATCGACTTTTTCCCGCTGAGCCAGTCTCTTTTTATCTCATCCTCATTATCGATAAGGTAGGCTGGAATATTCAAGCGCTCGGCCACCTCGCGCAAGCGATTTGAATTGGAACTATTCGGAGAACCCACCACCAACACCACATCACACTGTGCAGCCAGTTGTTTGACCGCATTCTGCCGGTTCTGGGTGGCATAACAAATATCATTTTTCTTTGGCCCGCTGATATCGGGAAAACGTTCACGCAAGGCCTCGATAATCTCAGCCGTATCATCCAGGGACAGGGTGGTCTGGCTAATATAGGCCAGCTTGTTCGGATCACGTATTTCAAGTATCTGTACATCCTCGATATTTTCAACCAGATAAATCTGTTTGCCTAATGATGCGTCGAACTGACCCATGGTGCCCTCGACTTCAGGATGTCCCGTATGGCCAATTAAAATACAGTCATATCCGGCCTTGCAGTAGCGCGCCACTTCCATATGCACTTTCGTGACCAGCGGACAGGTGGCGTCAAACACCTTCAACCCTCGTTGATGTGCCTCTTTATAGACGGATTTTGGCACCCCATGAGCACTAAATATCACCGTTGCCCCGTCAGGGACTTCATCCAATTCGTTAACAAAGACTGCGCCATGTTTATTCAGGCACTGAACCACGTAACGGTTATGCACCACCTCATGGCGTACATAGATGGGATGTTCAAACAGTTTCAGCGCCCGCTCGACAATTTCAATCGCCCGATCAACACCCGCGCAAAAACCGCGCGGGTTCGCCAGGGTGACTTTCATATTTTCATTGACCGAACTCATTATATTTTTGCCATCAGGCATCGACCCGTTCAACACTCAGGATTTCCACATCAAAAATAATTTCACGACCGGCCAGGGGATGATTAAAATCAACCAGCACTATATCATCCTTCAGATCTTTTATAGTGCCGGGCACGTCATCGCCAGCAGGGGTACTAAAACCTATAATCAATCCGATCTGCAATTCGATATCCTCAGAAAATTCAGCGCGCGGCATTTCATGCAAGTTGGTATCATCAGGAAAACCAAAGGCATCACGGGGGCCGATAGACAGACACTGACGATCACCGGCTTTCATACCATATAAGCTCTTCTCCAACCCCTCAACCAGACTGCCATCGCCAATGCGCAGACGCATGGGCTGATTTTCTTCCGTGGCGTCCACCACCGTGCCATCGGTCAGACTCAGGGTAAAATTGAGCAGGACTTCACAGTCCTCACCTACACACAGGGGTTCAATATTCGGCATTACATTCACTCTAAATAACTGTTTCTGATACTTGAATACTCTCCGTTCGTCCTGAGCCTGTCGAAGGAAGCCTGTCGAAGGAAGCTTCCTTCGACAGGCTCAGGACGAACGGTAATACGAACGGTAATACGAACGGTAATATTAATCGTTGCACAAGTATCCGCATGGTAACGACTCACCCCTCAGATTTGTTCCGGTTCCCACGCTCCTGCGTGGGAACCCATACCTCAGCTTACGTCGTCACCCTATGCGTTCCCACGCAGGAGCGTGGGAACGAGGTACGGTGCGACTACTTGTGCAACGATTAATACCTGAAGTGGTCGGGCATCAGGAATGCTTAGTCCTGCATTTTGTCTTTTGTTTTGGAAGGCGCTTTATGCAACAGGGTATCCAGTATCAGCAGGCCGACGCCAAGCGTAATAGCCGAATCGGCAAGATTAAAAGCCGGCCAGTACCAGCGGTCATAATAGATCTGAATAAAATCCACCACATGCCCCAGCAACAGGCGATCAATCACATTGCCCAGGGCCCCGCCCAGCACCAGAGACAGGGCCGCTGCCTGAAGATGCTGGCATGAACCCAGCCGGCGGATCCAGGTAAATATGACGATACTGACGACAACCGCAATAAGTGTGAAAAACCAGCGTTGCCATCCACCCGCCTCACTCAGGAAACTGAACGCGGCGCCGGTATTATGCATCAGGGTCAGGTTGAACATGGGCATCACCGCAAGCGGCTGAAACATTTTCAGCATCTGGCCGGCCATGTATTTGCTGATTTGATCAAGAACAATAACCAGACCGGATAACCACAGCCACTTTAACATTGAGTACTACCTGGCGTAGGTTGGGCTAAGCAAAGCGAAGCCCAACCTACCTGTTTCTTATGCATACTTGCGTGTCTCACCCTCGCCTTCAATATTTTCCACACAACGGCCACACAGTTCCGGATGCTGAGCGTTGCGGCCCACATCGGCGCGATGATGCCAGCAGCGTACACATTTGGCGGCGGGGGCGGCGCTTACCGAAATCCAGATTTCGTCATTACTTTCCAGGGTATAATGTTCGGCATAGACCAGCGGGGTTTCATACAGGGCGATATCCGCCGTTGAAGTAATGAAAATAAAACGCAGCTCATCTTCGAGGGCGGCTAGCACATCGTAGATTTCCCGGCCACAATGCACGGTAACGTCAGCCGCCAGTCCAGAACCAATCTCACCGGCCATCCGCAGTTTTTCCAACTCCTTGTTAACCGCGTCACGCACGGTGATCACTTTCTGCCAGTAATCCATAGCCTTATCTTCTTCAGCTATCGAGGCATACATATCAGGCACGTCATACCAGGTATTCAATAACACGGACTCGTTACGATAGCCCGGCATGGCCTGCCAGATGTCTTCTGCGGTAAAACTAAGAATCGGCGCTAGCCAGCGCACCAGTGATTCAATAATATGATACATCGCCGTTTGTGCCGAGCGCCGGGCAATGCTGTTGGCCTGGGTGGTGTACTGCCGATCCTTGGTGATATCGAGATAGAAGCTGCCCAGTTCCAGGGCGCAGAAATTATGCACCAGCTGATAGATGGTATGAAATTCATAATGGCTATAGGCGGTGGTGATTTGCTGTTGCAGCCGATCAACCTGCGCTACTGCCCATTTATCTAATAACAGCATTTTATCGGCCGTCAGCATATCGTTGGCCGGATCAAAACCGTTAAGATTGGACAACAGGTAACGCGCCGTATTCCGAATACGCCGGTAAGCGTCGGAGGTGCGTTTGAGAATCTCATCGGAGACTGTCATCTCACCACGATAATCGGTCGAAGCCACCCACAAACGAATGATGTCGGCGCCCAAGTTTTTAATTACTTTCTGCGGCGCCATTACGTTACCTTTAGACTTGGACATCTTCTGGCCCTTGGAGTCCACGGTAAAGCCATGGGTCAATACCGATCTATAAGGCGCGACACCTTCCATCGCCACGGATGTCATCAGCGAAGACTGAAACCAGCCGCGATGCTGATCTGAACCCTCAAGATACAGATCGGCGAGCGGATAATCACTGCGGCCTTCACGCTGATTCAATACGGCAAAGTGCGTCACACCGGAGTCAAACCAGACGTCGAGGGTGTCGGTGACTTTTTCATAGTCGTCAGCTTCATCACCGAGCAGCTCTTTTGCATCCAGAGAAAACCAGGCGTCGATGCCTTTTTTCTCGATCCGTTTAGCCACGGATTCAATCAGCTCGGCCGAACGCGGATGCAGCTTGCTGCTTTGTTTGTGAATAAACAGGGTGATGGGGACCCCCCAGGTGCGCTGGCGCGAGATACACCAGTCCGGCCGTCCTTCCACCATTGAGCGAATGCGTGCCTGTCCCCAGTCGGGTATCCAACAGACGGCGTCGATGGCCTTCAACGCGGCATCGCGCAGGCCATTTTGATCCATACTGATAAACCATTGCGGCGTGGCGCGAAAAATAATCGGCGTCTTGTGCCGCCAACAATGCGGATAACTGTGGCGAATAGCTTCCTCATGTACCAGCATGTTCTTGGCCTTCAACACTTCGATCACCGATTCATTGGCCTTGAAAACATGCTGGCCTTCGAACAGCGGTGTTCCCTTGACAAAGGTACCTGCACTGCTGACGGGATTATCAATTTTCAGTTTATATTTTGTGCCGACCACATAATCTTCCTGTCCATGCCCCGGCGCCGTATGCACCGCACCGGTACCAGCTTCCAGGGTCACATGATCGCCCAGGATCACCGGCACCTGCCGATCATAAAAAGGATGCCCCAGTTTCAGTCCTTCCAGATCCTCGCCCCGGCAATAAGCAATGACTCGATATTTATCCACGTCATAACGGCCCATCACATCCTTGAGCATGTCACTGGCTATGATCAAACGCTCGGGGATATGATCGCCCACCCCGTCGCACTGCACTATGGAATATTCCAGTACCGGATTCAGGGCAACCGCCTGATTGGCGGGCAGGGTCCAGGGGGTCGTCGTCCAGATCACTACTGAAACCGGACCCGTACCTTCGTGCCCTTCCACATGATGACAACGCGTCATTAGGGCTTCTTCATCCAGCACCGTAAAGCGCACATCGATGGCGGGAGACATCCTGGCTTCGTATTCAACTTCCGCCTCGGCCAGGGCCGAACCACAATCTATGCACCAGTGAACCGGTTTAGCACCCTTGTGCAAATGACCTTTGTCGATAATTCGACCCAGTGCTCGCACGATATTGGCTTCGAATGTAAAGTCCATGGTCAGATAGGGATGATCCCAGTCGCCGATGATGCCCAGGCGAATAAAGTCCGCACGCTGGCCATCAACCTGTTTACGCGCATACTGGCGGCAGGCTTCACGAAATTCAGCCGCAGACACTTTAACGCCGGCCTTGCCGATTTTTTTCTCCACCTGCAATTCAATCGGCAGACCGTGGCAGTCCCAGCCGGGAATATAGGGCGCATCAAAACCGCTCAGGCTACGGGACTTGATGATCATGTCTTTTAAAATCTTGTTGACCGCATGGCCGATATGAATGTCGCCATTGGCATAAGGCGGGCCGTCATGCAGCACAAACGGCGGCCGTTGCTGCTGCTTCCCCAACTGGCGCAACTTGCCATAGAGATCGATCTCCTGCCAGTGTTTGAGAAAACCCGGTTCACGGTTAGCCAGGTTGCCGCGCATGGGAAATTTCGTCTGCGGGAGATTGAGGGTGTTTTTATAGTCGGTCACGGTTTTTTTACTTCTTAAGATCCTAATGTTGAAAATTGATGAGTCCGGTAGGGTGGGCACGTTGTTTGTGCCCACGCGGTACCTGTCATGGCATTCTGCGTGCAACGAAGCCCACTAGCATAGTTTAATATTCCGTTGGGCTTCATTTTATTTCGCCCAACCTGCCTTATTTGATGGGTTTCGCGTTGCTCTACCCATCCTACAGATGGTCAAGGTAGAGCCGACGCGAAACCCATCAATTCAGGCTATGCAAAAAAAGCCTTTGCCTGTTCGACGTCCTTTTTTATCTGCACCGTCAGCGCCTCCAGTGAATCAAAGCGTTCTTCATCGCGCAACTTGTGACGAAAGCTAACCTGGATATGCCGACCGTAAATATTCTCGTTAAAATCGAACAAATAGACTTCCAGCAGGGTGCGGGTGCCATCGACAGTAGGCCGGGTACCGAGACTGGCGACCGCGGTCAGGGGTTCTCGATCCAGGCCGTAAACTTCCACTGCAAAAATCCCCTGCAGGGGGGATACTTTCCGATGCAGGTGAATATTCGCAGTGGGAAATCCCAACTGCCGTCCCAGCTTTTCGCCGTGCGCCACCCGACCGCTCATACGGTAGTCCCGCCCCAGCAGTTCCTCCGCCAACGGCATATCACCCTCGGCCAGCGCCTGACGAACACGGGTACTGCTAACCCGTTCACCAAGTACAGAAAAAGTATGCATGTTCACTACTTGAAAGCCATACTTCTGACCTGCTTCCCTGAGTATAGTAAACGTTCCTTCACGTCCACGGCCAAAACAAAAATCATCGCCCACCACCAGATAACGCAACCCCAGCCCGTTGAGCAGAATGTCTTCGATAAACTGGCTAGACGGCATTTGCGCCAGCATATCATCGAAGGTCAAACACAGGACACGATCCACAGCATAGCGATGCAGGGCCTGCATTTTTTCACGAAAACGCATCAGCCTCGGCGGCGAGGCCTGCGGAGAAAAATATTCCTGCGGCTGCGGCTCAAAGGTAATCAGCGTCGTCGGCAGATGCAATTCGCTCGCTTTCTCTGCCAGCTGACCGATGACGGCCTGATGCCCAAGATGTATCCCGTCAAAATTGCCAATGGTGGCGACACATCCACGATGACGTTTTCGAAGATTATGCAGACCCCGAATCAGCTCCATCGACCCAACTTGCGCATATTTTTCAGCGCGAATAAAAGAGAGCGATTATATCGTAATAAAAAGATGAGCGGAAATAATAAGCCGGCAAAGGCAGGGCTAAGACCGGGTGTTCCTTCCTGTAGCGAGAATGATAAACAGAACTTTTTCAGTGACTTTCACTCGGCCTGCGCAATATGGCGAAGCGCATGCCCAGAAGCCATAGGGCGCTGAAATAGATCCCGATTCCAGCCATGATAATCAGCGCCAGATGCAAAACACGTTCGAGCACACCGGCCTGCATCCAGAATGCCGTCCCACCCTCCAGCCATAACAACAGGATCAGCATCATGGTACTGGCGATCCCCACCTGTAGAAACAGCCGCCACCAGCCGGATTCAGGCTGATACACCTGCTGACGCCGAAGTCCACGCAACAGCAGACTGGCATTAAGCATCGAGGACATCGTGGTCGCCAGCGCCAGCCCGGCATGGGGGCCACTGAAATTCAGATAACGCATGCCTAAAACAAAGATCACATTGAACAGCATGTTGGTCACCATAGCGATCAGCGCAATACGCACCGGGGTGCGCGTATCCTGGCGGGCAAAATAGCCCGGTGCCAACACTTTGACCAGGGAAAATCCCAGCAGTCCAACGGAATAGGCCATTAAACTTAAACTGGACATATCTACATCCCGCGCAGAAAATTTACCATGCAGAAACAGGGTGCTGAGCAGGGGCACAGCCAACACCGCCAATGCTACCGCCGCCGGCACGCCAATGATCACGACCCAGCGCAAGGCCCAATCGAGCATATGGGAAAAAGCTTTGGGATCGCCCTCGGCATGTTTCTCCGACAGTTTGGGCAGGATCACGGTCGCCAGGGCAATGCCGAATACGCCCAGCGGAAATTCAAGCAGACGATCAGAATAATAGAGCCAGGAAATACTACCCGCAGCCAAAAACGAGGCAATCAAAATATCGAACAGCAGGTTTATCTGCATAGCCGAGGATCCGACAATCCCCGGCAGCATCAGTTTCATGATCCTGCGCACGCCCGGATGATGAAAGCCCCAGCGCGGCCAGCGCAGGAATCCCAGCCGCTTCAGTGCGGGAAACTGAAAGCTGAGTTGCACGGCACCGGCAATGAATACTCCCCAGGCCATGGCCATGATGGGCTGCGCCATATGCGGCGCCAACCAGAGAGCAGCGCTTATGAGAATAAGATTCAGAAAAACCGGGGTGAAAGCCGGCACCGCAAACCGGCCATAGCTGTTAAGGATGCCGCCCGACAGTGCAATCAGGGAAATAAACAGTATATAGGGGAAAGTAATGCGCAGCATGGCGGCGGTTAAATCAAACTGCGCAGGATTGTGCAGGTAGCCCGGCGCAAACAACACCACCAGCAGTGGTGAGGCCAGCACACAGGCGGTGGCCATGAGAAACAGAATTCCGGCCATGGTGCCGGCCACGTTTTGCGCCAATGTCACCACTTCTTCCTTTTCCTGATTGACTTTGTATTCCGTCAATACCGGCACGAAAGCCTGCGAGAAAGCGCCCTCGGCAAACAGGCGGCGCAGGAAATTCGGAATCTTGAAGGCCACGAAAAAAGCATCGGTGGTGCCGCCCACCGGGAAAACATACGCCACCACCATGTCCCGCAGCAGGCCGGAAATCCGCGAAACCAGCGTCATGGCGCTCACTACCGCGGTTGATTTAATCAAACTCATTTCTGGAGATTCCCTGAGACACGAATGGCTTTAGATAAGCCACTGTTTTTATTTACTATTCAACGATTATCGGCAAGCATAGCATGTCTGCCCGGCAACGACGAACCCGTTCTGAAACGACCCTAATAAAGAATTGACAAAAACAGCGAAAGACCGCAAACTACGCCGCTTTTACAAGTCTACAAACGTTCAGGAGAACAAATTGGCGAACTCAGCACAATCCAGAAAACGCGCACGCCAGGCCGAAAAACGCCGCCAGCTGAATACCGGGCAGCGCGCAACCTTCCGTACCTTCATCAAGAAAGTGATTGCCGCGATTGAAACGGGAGACAAGGAACAGGCTCAGACTGCCTACAAAACAGCCGTGTCTGTTATCGACAAAACGGTGACCAAGGGGCATATCCACAAGAACAAGGCCTCCCGGCATAAAAGCCGCCTGAATACCCGCATCCAGGCTATGTAAAGCCGGATGTTTATAGCCCCCAAAAAAGTCGGTCATTGACCGGCTTTTTTTATGCTGCCTCTGCGAACCTGTCTCTGTAGGTTGGGTAGAGCGATAGCGAAACCCAACAGCATGGCAGACTGCTTCGATAACTGGATTGGATCGCCGGGATCTGTCTGTTGGGTTTCGCCCTTCATCCTTCAGGACTCTACCTACGCCTTTCTTTCAGTGCCCCCATATACCCCCACCAGTACCAGATTATCGCGGTGAATCAGCTCGGCCTCATCCACATAACCAAGCAGCGTTTCGATTTTGCCGCTGGCCTGGCCCATCATTTTACGCACATCAACAGCCGGATAGTTCACCAGCCCGCGTGCGACTTCCCGCTCCTGACTGTCGATGCAGATCACCATATCACCGCGTGCAAAGTCACCTTCTACCGCAGTGACACCGACGGCCAGCAGACTGCGGCCCGATTCCCGCAAGACCCTGATCGCCCCCGCATCCAGCACCAGTCGTCCAGATGTTTTCAGGTGACCCGCCAGCCATTGCTTGCGTGCGGTAATGGGAGCATCCACCGCTTTGAGCAAGGTTCCAATTTCGTCGCCACGATGTAACACTTCGAGTACGCGGGATTCACGCCCAGAGGCAATCAGGGTGGAAGCGCCGGAACGCGCCGCTAGCCGCGCCGCCCGGATCTTGGTGGCCATGCCTCCTCGCCCCAGACTGCCCGCGCCTCCTTCGGCCATAACCTCAAGTGATGGCTCACTTACCAGAGCTTCCTTGATTAGCGTCGCCTCAGCGTGCTGGCGCGGATCCCGATCAAACAGGCCGTCCTGATCCGTCAGAATGACCAGGTTATCCGCTTCCACCAGATTCGCCACCAGTGCAGCCAAAGTATCATTGTCACCAAAACGGATTTCATCGATCACTACCGTGTCATTTTCATTCACCACCGGCACCACGCCCAGCGCCAGCAAACTTCGAATGGTGCCGCGGGCGTTAAGATAGCGTTCCCGGTTGGAAAGATCGTCGTGGGTGAGAAGAATCTGCGCCGTCTGCCGACCGTGGCGGGCAAAGCAGGACTCCCAGGCCTGAATCAGCCCCATCTGACCAACAGCGGCGGCGGCCTGCAACTCATGCAGAGCATGCGGACGCTGCTTCCAGCCCAGACGACACATCCCCTCCGCCACGGCACCAGAGGACACCAGCACCACTTCCATACCCTGATCCAGCAGCAGGGCAATTTGATCCACCCAAGCCTGGATAGCGGGCAGATCCAGGCCCGTCCCATCCCGAGTCAGCAGCGCGCTGCCGATCTTGACCACCCAGCGGCGGGCGTGTTTGAGTTGTGTTCGATCAATCATGTTTAGAATCAGTAGCTGGCAATCTGCTTCCCGTTTTTACTGCCTACTCGCCTCTTAACGATACAATGTTGTTGGGCTTCGTTTTACTCAACCCAACCTACGGGAGAGGTTTTCCCAGCCACCTGTTGTTCCTCAATATATTCCATAATCCGGTAACACAATTCCTGTGTACCCTGATTATTGAGGGCAGACAGTTGGAAGACCGGGCCTTGCCAATCGAGCTGCCGGACTATTTCTTCGCAACGCGCATCCCACTCATCGTCAGGCAATAGATCCAGTTTGTTCAGTACTAGCCAGCGATCATAGCCCAGCAGCTCGGCGTCGAATTTTCCCATCTCTTTTTCCAGCGCCCGCACCTCGGCCACCGGATCAACGGATTCATCCACGGGTGCTGCATCCACCAGATGCAATAATAAACGGGTACGCGACAGATGTTTAAGAAAACGAACGCCCAGTCCCGCACCATCGGCCGCGCCTTCGATTAGCCCGGGAATGTCGGCAATCACAAAACTGCGATGAGCCTCAATGCTGACCACGCCAAGATTTGGATGCAGGGTCGTAAAGGGATAGTCTGCAACCTTGGGTTTGGCGGCGGAGACCGCGCGAATGAAGGTCGATTTCCCCGCATTAGGCATACCCAACAGGCCGACATCGGCTAACACTTTCAATTCCAGTCGCAAGTCACGCACATCCCCTGGCGTGCCCTTGGTACACTGGCGGGGAGCGCGGTTGGTGCTGCTTTTGAAACGAACATTGCCGACACCGTGAACGCCGCCCTGGGCCACCAGCAATAGCTGACCTTCGTTCAGCACATCGCCAATCAGTTCATCTGTATCCACATCATAGACCTGGGTGCCCAGCGGTACCCTGATGTAAAGATCCTCCCCACCCTTGCCCGTGCAGTTACGACTGCGCCCGGATTGACCGTTTTCGGCCCGATAGCGACGGGTAAAACGAAAATCCACCAGGGTATTGAGATTAACATCGCCAACCAGATAAATGCTGCCCGCATCCCCGCCGTCACCGCCATCAGGGCCCCCCATCTCGATGTACTTTTCCTTGCGGAAACTAGCGATGCCATTGCCGCCCTTGCCAGCTTCGACCTTGATGGTTGCTTCGTCTACGAATTTCATAGTTTAAGTTCCAAGTAACGAGGGACGAGTGGCTAGGAAAACCCTATTCTCATCAATATATAAGCAGGAGACTAAAAATTATAGTCACAGCGGCGGCATCCCCGTGACTGGAAACAAAAAACCCCGTACGTGACGGGGTTTTCGATGAGTTTATCTGTAGCAGCTTAGGCAGCGGGGATAATGCTCACCTGTTTACGTCTTTTCGGACCCTTGATTTCAAACACCACAGTGCCGCTTACCTTGGCGAACAGGGTGTCATCGCCGCCCTGACCCACGTTCACCCCGGGGTGAACCCTGGTGCCGCGCTGGCGAATCAGAATATTACCTGCCAGCACGTTCTCACCGCCATAGCGTTTGACGCCCAGACGTTTGGCGTTGGAATCACGCCCGTTACGTGTACTACCGCCCGCTTTTTTATGTGCCATTGTGTTGCCTCTCTAATTCGATGCTTTAACCGGCATTGATACCGGTAATTTCCAGTTCCGTATAGGCCTGCCGGTGACCCTGGGTCTTTTTGTGATGTTTGCGACGGCGGAACTTGATAATGCGGATTTTCTTGCCACGGCCCTGTTCGGTAATTGTTGCGGTGACCTTGCCGCCATCAAGAAAAGGCGCACCAAATTTGATATCTTCGCCGTCGGCCACCATCAGTACTTTATCCAGATCGATACTGGCGCCGGATTCGGCGTTGATTTTCTCAACCCGGATCTTCTGGCCCTGTTCGACCTTATACTGTTTGCCACCGGTTTTAATTACCGCGTACATGTGATTTTCTCCAGAAACTTGAAACTTCCCCGCACAGCATGGAGGAAGAGGGTATGCGTAAAGGGGCGCAATTTTAGCGTTTCGGCACCAACCGGTCAATGCGAATCGGCGCATTTTACGATGGAATGTGCGCATATGCGCCTATTTTTTGAAACAGATCCCATTCGGGCGCGAACAGGCCTACCGTTAACTGGCTTGACACCCCCCCGCTCGCACCCTAGCATGCACCCCAATATGAAACATTGCTTAAGTACTTATGCTTATTGAAGATATTTATGCCCTGATTGCCCCGGACATGGAGGGTGTAAATCGCTGTATTCATACCCGCCTGCAATCGGAAGTCGTACTGGTCAACCAGATTGGCATCTACATTATCAATAGTGGCGGCAAACGCCTGCGACCGGTTATCCACCTGCTGGCCGCCCGTGCTCTGGCTTACAAAGGTTCGCAACATATTGAATTGGCGACCGTTATTGAGTTTATCCACACCGCCACCCTGCTTCACGACGATGTCGTGGACAGTTCGGATCTGCGCCGGGGCAGAGAAACCGCCAACAACCTGTTCGGCAATGAGGCCAGTGTGCTGGTCGGCGATTTTCTTTATTCCCGCGCCTTTGAAATGATGGTGGAACTCGGCAGCATGCCGGTTATGGATATTCTCGCGCATGCCACCAACACCATCGCCGAAGGCGAAGTCCTGCAACTACTCAATGTGCATGACGCGGATACCAGCGAGGCCCGCTACCTGGAAGTGATCCACAATAAAACCGCCAGGCTATTCGAGTCGGCCGCCCAGCTCGGCGCTATCATTGCCGAGCGTAGCAAAGAAGAGACCCAGGCCATGAAAGCCTACGGCATGCACCTGGGCTGCGCCTTCCAGTTAATCGATGACGTGCTGGATTACCGCGCCTCCAGCGATGAAATCGGCAAGAATATCGGCGATGATCTGGCTGAAGGCAAGCCCACCATGCCCCTGATATACGCCATGCATAACGGCACTGCGGAACAGGCCGCAGAAATACGCAAGGCCATTGAAGAAGGGGGACTCGAACGCATCGACAAAGTCTGCGCCGTCATTGAATCCACCGGCGCCATCGACTACACTGCCGACTGTGCGCAAATCGAGGCTGACAAAGCCATTGAGGCGCTGAGTATTATCCCGGCGTCCGACTACAAGGATGCGCTCAGTTTTCTCGCCAGATTTTCCGTCAAGCGTACCTATTAATTATACATACGGCGTGTAGCGCAGCCTGGTAGCGCACTTCGTTCGGGACGAAGGGGTCGGAGGTTCGAATCCTCTCACGCCGACCACTCTCCATATTATTTAGGTGTCCCGCCACCCCCTTATTAGTCAGGTAGGTTGGGCAAAGCGCAGCGTGCCCAACATTCCCAAACATCCCGTTGGGCACGTCGCTGTCGCTCCTTTGCCCAACCTACGGGCTATTAATATTAAGTCCCGCCACCCCCTTAT
>CAZQVV010000075.1:0-5599 GCA_964596835.1 uncultured Thiohalophilus sp.
ATTTCAGCGGGATAACAGCCGCTCGATCATCTTTCGTCCCTGGGGGCTGTCCCAGTCCCGCCCGCCGATAACCCGGCCAATAAATTTGCCGTCACGACCAATCAGATAACTGGTTGGCAGGGCGCGAATTTCATAAATTTTGCGCACCTCGCCTGCGGTATCCAGCAGGATCGGAAAACTATAATCTCCTTCGGTGATAAAGTTTTCAACCCGCGTCAGGTTATCCCGATCCGCAGACAGGGCCAGCACCACCAGCCCCTTGCCACGATAGCGTTGCCATAAATGTTCCAGGGCGGGCATCTCCCGGCGACAGGGAGCGCAGAAACTGGCCCAGAAATTCAGGAGCACCAGTTTGCCGCGATAAGCTGACAAACGCACGGATCTCAGTTTAAGATCCGGCAAGGTAAAATCCGGCGCTGGCAGGCGTACGCTCGGCACCGTCACGTTCATGCGACTCAGCGCCTGCACCAGGCCCGCCACGTCAGCGAAAACCCGCAGCGGTACCAACATACACAGGCAGCATGCGCAGAACAGTATAAAAGGGCGAAGCTTCATGAATAAACTATCGGGCATGTGCGTCGAGATAGCGCATGATTTTCTTACGCTGCGCCTCGGTCAGGGGCGGATACTTCCGTTCCTGCCTGCGCTTGTCCATCACCACAAGTATATTTTTCCAGGCCGTAGCGCTTAAGCGTTTGGGGTGAGGAACAGAATGACAGGCGCCACACTGTTTAATATAAACGCCCGCAGCCTCAGTCTGCGCATCGGGCAGATAGGCGTGTGAATTTTCTGTCTCAAGCGCACAACCCATTAATAACAAGGATGCGGACAACAGGGTAAAAGAACTATATTTTAGTATGCTGTCTATTTTCATCTCAGAACCCTAGTTTGCTATCCGATCCGGTCGCCTGGCCCAAACCGTAACGAACACTCTTCTTACTCGGTATTTCCAGATACCAGGTCAGCATGATGCGATAATCCTGTTCAAGCTGCGGCCCGTTCAGGTTACGGTAAAGAGGCAGACTGAAAGAAAAATCGATGATATGTAACGGTGCCGGCTGCCATTGAAACCCCAGCGTGGCAAACACCTGTGTGCCGCCATAATTGTCGGTACTCCACGATGGCGTCATATACGGTGACGTCGGATCCCCCTGGGTCGTACGGCCGGAAGCGCCACTAGCCGCTTCATCCATTTCCCCACGAATTTTTCCTTTATATTCCCCATTCAACTGAAACTGTAACAGGGTGTCATAGCGAAACTGATACATGGTGTATAAATCCAGGCGGAATTCATCACCCAATCGATAGTGACGTTTATTATCATACATGCGTGCGATATAGGTAGCATTGGCACCCCACCAGAGTGGCGAACGGGAACCCTGATACAAAAGACCGATCATGGGATCAAGGGTGCCTGAGCCCAGTTGCATGCTATAAGGCAGAAGCTCACGCCGACGCATGGCCAGAGGATGCGTGGTATTGTGCTCATCAATCGAGCCGGTCGGTATACTCAAACCGAATAACAATGAAGACTGACGTTTCGGAATCAGCGGATCATCGGCAAACAGCAGGAATTTACCCATCAGCATGGTATCCGCAAGACCTTCTGATTTCATTTCAAAACCTTGCCGCCCGGTAGTCATCTGCATCATGCTGTTGAATTTCATATCCATGGAATTCTGTTTGTACATCAGCATCACACCCCCGAACAGTTTCTCACTGAAGCTGTAACCGGCTGTGATATTCAGCATGTTCATATCCATCTGCGTCGGCACCGCCATGAACTTGCCGGTCGCCTTCCCCATCATGGTTGGCATACCCAACAAACCATCCGGGCTGATGCTATCCGTACCGTCCCGCAGGCCTTCCATATGCATCAGCATGGGACTGATTTTTACCCGGTATTCATAGGTTTCGGGTATCCCGCCACCGGGAATATTCATCGGCATATTGCCCCCGCATTTACCGCAGCATAGCCCGACATAAGCCTGTACGTTAGCGGAAACCAATACTGCCAGCAGGCCAATTGCAGCAGACATACGATTGATCAGTTTCATTATTTCCCAGCCAGTTGTTACTATGAGTGTTATGCATGCTAACAACGCAAATCAGCTTCGGGAATGTGACAAATTGTCGCGCGACAATTTGTCACAGGGGATCATTTTTGCTCCGCTACGTCTATGTTGAACCTGCGCAGCCTTCTCCTGCTTCGCAGCATCGGCATCGGCGCACAGGCACTGGTGATTATGCTGGCGAACTACGGCTTTGATATAAATCTGCCGCTCATGCCCCTGTTTCTCATCCTCACCCTGCTAACCGGCTGGAACCTCTACAGCTGGCTGCAGTGCAGACACAACGCTTCCAACAATGAATGGTATTTTTTTATTCAGCTCGTCATCGATGTGCTCGCCTTAAGCGCCGTACTCTATTTGACCGGTGGCGCCACCAATCCTTTTACCTGGTTGTTCCTGCTGCCCATCGTCATCGCCGCCACCACCCTGCCCGCTTTGCAGATCTGGATTCTGGCGCTCATTACCATCGCCGCCTACTCGCTATTGATGCGTTATTACCTCCCCCTGAACTATATACACCCGGATCCTGACAGTGACTTCAGCCAGCATATTTTTGGCATGTGGTTTGGCTTTATGTTTAGCGCGGTGACTATTGCCTACTTTATTAGTGATATGGCCAAAAATCTGCGTCAGCGTGATCAAAGACTGGCAGAAGCGCGGGAACAGCAACTGCGGGATGAACGACTGGTAGCCCTGGGAACGCTGGCCACGGGGGCCGCTCATGAACTGGGAACCCCGCTGGCCACCATGACGATCATCAGTGATGAACTTGAAGATGAATACGATGCGACCCATTACCCTGAATTGAACAAACATCTGGGCATTATTCATGAACAAATAAAACGCTGCAAAACAGCGCTGTCTACACTTTCGGCATCGAGCGGGGAAATCCAGGCGGAATCAGGACAGGCTGTTCCGATCCAGGATTATCTGTTGCAAATTATCGAACAGTGGCAAGCACAACGCACTAACATTCATTTTACGCAGCATATCAGGCCTGATAACAAGCATGTTCTCATGGTGGCTGATCAGACCCTGAGCCAGGCACTGGTTAATATTCTCAATAATGCGGCAGATGCCAGTCCCGAAGCGGTATCATTTCATGCTCACTGGGATAGCGATAAACTGGAAATTCAGATCCGGGATCGAGGGGAAGGTTTATCATCACTCGCCTCAAACAGGCTCGGCAAAGAGCCCTATAGTTCCAAACAGCAGGGCCTGGGACTGGGGCTGTTTCTGGCACATGCAACCATCAAACGCATGGGAGGGAACATCACTTTGTTCAATCGTGAACAGGGCGGTATCAGCACCTTCATCAGCCTGCCACTCGAAGATTTAACAACCGCGACGAGACTATGAAAAGCAGTGAGAACCCCGATAAGCATCCCGCAAGACTCATCGTTATCGATGATGATGAAACCTTTGCCCAGGTCCTGAGCAAGGCACTGAGCAAGCAGGGGTATACTACGGTTCATGCGCTTGATTGCACCCAGGCGCTTAAACTTGCGCAACAAACCCGGCCGGATTATGCCATCGTTGACCTGCGTATCGGACAGGAGTCGGGGCTCAACCTGATTCAGCAGTTAAGATCACTGAATGCCGATATGCATATTCTAATACTAACCGGTTACGCCAGTATCGCCACGGCGGTGGAGGCGATTAAACTGGGTGCCGCCCATTACCTGACCAAACCGGCCGACACCCGGGAAATTATCAAGGCTCTGCAGAAACAGGATGCTAATCCCGATGTAGAACCATCGATGAATCCTCTATCCGTCAAACGTCTGGAATGGGAACACCTGCAAAAGGTACTACTGGATCATGATGGCAATATTTCCGCCGCCGCCCGGGCACTGGGTATGCACCGGCGCACCCTGCAACGCAAACTGGCGAAAAAACCCAGCCGGAAGTAGACAGGCAGAAGCGGAGGGAGGGGTAAATAAGATTTATGGCTGTTCGGCCAGACGAATGACACCGGTAACAATACCCAGAATTTGCACTTCCTCATTGCGCAGATAAATGGCGTCCATCTCCGGATTAGCCGGCTGCAAACGAATGCCCTCGCGTTCAACATAAAACTTCTTCAGCGTCACGGTTTCACCATTGATCATAGCAATCACCGACTCGCCATTGGCGGCGCTTTCACGTTTTTCCACCACGATGATGTCACCATCCTGAATATTGTCATCCACCATGGAATGGCCACGCACCCTGAGCGCATAGCTGTTTTTGCGCACCATGTTGGCGGGTACCGCCACCCGTTCGCTATCATCATTGAGATCAACTGGCTGACCGGCCGCCACCCAACCCAGCAGCGGAATCTCCTGCATCGGTTCTTCAAACACATCAAGCGTTTCAATTTGGGGCGCCCAGACAGGACGATTGTTCTTTGGAATCAGATAATTAATATTATTCATTGAAGTGTTTTCCCTGTTTGTTACAAACCATAGCCGGTTCCAGAGACAATTTCAATACCGTTCCTCAGCATACTATCTTGATGCAGCCAATAAACTGGTGATACTCTGCGAGCCACGCGACCGTTTAAGGTAGTTTCATTTTCTTCCATAAACATTAAGTAACACCCTTTTTACCCCCAACCCACGGTTTTCCATGCACGCAACCCTTTCTGATCGTCTGTTTGCTCTGCTGCAAATTATGCTGCCGCATCATTTTCTCTCCCGCATCATGCTCAGGCTGACCCGCAACCGCGGGCTTTTTCGGCGTCTGTTCACGCCCTGGTTCATTCGCCATTTCAATATTGACATGAGCCAGGCGCGTGAACCGGACTGGCGTCAATATGAAAACTTCAACCAGTTCTTTACCCGCGAGCTCAAAGCCGATGCCCGTCCTGTTCAGAGCGATGAGAGAAGCCTGATCTGTCCCGTGGATGGCTGTGTCAGTCAGGCGGGGGCAATCCGGGCAGATCGTATTTTTCAGGCCAAGGGCCACGATTATTCGCTTGCCACCCTGCTCGGCGGTGAAAGTTCATGGTCGACAACCTTTGCCGATGGCGAGTTTGCGACCCTGTATCTGTCGCCCCGCGACTACCACCGCATCCATATGCCCCTCGAAGGCAAACTGCTCGAAGTCATCCATGTCCCCGGTCGTCTGTTCAGCGTCAACCCCGCCACGGCGCGCACCATCCCTGGTCTGTTCGCCCGCAATGAGCGGGTGGTCTGCCTATTTGAAACCGATGCCGGTTCCATGGCCATGGTGCTGGTGGGCGCGATCTTTGTCGCCAGTATCGAAACCGTCTGGCAGGGCGTCGTCACCCCCCCAGCGGGCCGGGAGGTGCAACGTTGGGACTATCGTGGAAAAGATGTCGTGCTAAAAAAAGCCCAGGAGATGGGACGATTCAATATGGGTTCTACCGTGATTTTACTGTTTGGCAAAAACCGTATCACTCTGGATGAAAAGATTCAAGCCACCGCGCCTGTACAGATGGGGCAACGGCTGGGTAATATTCTGTAGATTGAATTGATGGGTTTCACTTCGTTCTACCCATCCTACTCATTCCCACTCCAGGG
>CAZQVV010000075.1:5699-12217 GCA_964596835.1 uncultured Thiohalophilus sp.
CCACTCCAGGGCAGGATGGATAGAACGAAGGGAAACCCATCAATGTCCACTCCAGGGCAGGATGGGTAAAACGAAGTGAAACCCATCAATGTCCACTCCAGGGTAGGATGGGTAGAACGAAGTGAAACCCATCATCCCACGCCAAGGTAGGATGGGTAGAGCGAAGTGAAACCCATCATTTTAGCGGCTACAGAATCGAGGCCACCAGCGCCTTCAGTTCTTCCCGTGAAAAAAACTCAACCGCATCCGGCACCGAAGGCGTGTAAAGCGTAAAATAATGGGAAAACAGATCCAGACGTTCTCTGGCTGAAAGCAGGGCAATCGCAGAAATATCAATATTCAGACGCAGCAAGGCGGCTCGGGTGGTTCTGTAATGCTCTTCCACAGCTTTTAGTCGCAAACCGACATGGTCAACCATCTCGGTTTCAGGAACTTCGCCATTGAGCATCCTGAAACCGGCTGCACAGGCCTCAGCATACAGAATCACCACTTCTCGTTCTGCATTTCTGAAGTTAATGACCTGCTTTCTGATAAACGGATTTTTGAGCGTGGGCAACCTTTTTTCCACACTGCCTGTCGTTTTTGTTCCCGTATCCATACTTTATGTTTTCGGGCGCAGGCGGAAAATCATTAATAATTTTTGCCATCAGGCTCGCTCGTGAGCAAAAGACAACACAGCGGCAATATCCGGCTTTCCGGCAACCAGCATCAGCAGGCGATCAAAGCCCAGCGCAACCCCACTGCAATCAGGTAACCCCTGTTCCAGGGCGGCGAAAAAATGGGTGTCGAGTGGCATAACCGGCTGCCCCGCCTGCACCCGCCGCCGATTTTCCGTCTCAAAACGCCGATGCTGTTCGGGCGCATCCGCCAGTTCATGGAAGCCATTGGCCAGTTCCATACCATTAAAATATAGCTCGAAACGCTCGGCAACATCACCTTTGATCCGCGCCAGCGCAGCCTGGGAAGCCGGGTAATCATAAATAAATACCAGACAGTGACGGGGCAGTGCCGACTCCACCACATGACTCATCAGCAGATCCAGCCAGGCATCAGGCTCGTCACCCAGTGCGGGAACATCCAGCCCGTGATGCCGTGCACAGTTCTGCAACGCCACCACATCTGCATTCAGTGGATCAATAGCAGCGAATTGCTGAAACGCCTCCTGATAGCTGAAATACTGCGTATCGGTAAGAACTAAGCACTCACCAACCTGTCGCCGCAGCAATTCCCGTACCAGTGTATCCACCTCGCCCATCAAAGTCTGGAGATCAAAACCGATGCGATACCATTCCAGCAGGGTGAATTCCGGATTATGCCTTCTCCCAGTCTCAGCTTCGCGGAACACCTTGCAGATCTGGTAGATCGAACCGCTCCCCGCTGCCAGCAGACGTTTCATGGGGAATTCAGGCGAGGTGTGCAAATAGCGCGGATTTACCCCCGTTGAGGTGGGAACGGCAAAACTGTGGATGTGAGGATCAGACGTAGCCGCCTGGGACAGCAGCGGTGTTTCCACTTCCCAGACATCACGGGCATGAAAAAAAGCCCGCGTCTGCGCAAGCAGGCGAGCCCGTAAGCGAAGCGTGTCGAAGGAGGCCGATGGCCGCCAGTCAGACATGTGGGCGGTGCCTGTAATCTGTCCTGGTCAGTCCCTGACGCGACTGACGTATTCACCGGTGCGGGTGTCAACCTTGATCATTTCACCCTCTTCGATGAACAGCGGCACCCGCACCACAGCGCCGGTTTCACAGGTTGCCGGTTTGCCCCCGCCACCGGAGGTATCGCCGCGCAGGCCGGGATCCGTTTCGCTGATTTTCAGAATCACATGGTTGGGCGGCGTCACGGCAATGGGGTTGCCATTCCACAGGGTAACTGAACAGATATCCTGTTCTTTCAACCACTTGATAGCGTCCACTACCGCATTTTCGTCTGCGCCCACCTGCTCATAGGTGTCCGGATCCATGAAATACCAGGCATCGCCGTCGTTATAGAGATACTGCATATCGGTATCGATGACATCCGCTGCCTCGACCGATTCACCGGATTTGAAGGTTTTCTCCAGTACCCGCCCGGTCTTGAGGTTGCGGATCTTGACCCGGTTGAACGCCTGCCCCTTCCCCGGTTTGACGAACTCATTTTCAATAATGCTGCAGGGATCGCCATCGAGCATCAGCTTCAAGCCGCTGCGAAATTCGTTGGTGCTGTATGTTGCCATGTAAGCCTCGATTATACTGTTATGCTGTGCAGACGCACTCATCCTGAATATTTCATGAATTCACCCACTCATCGTGCGAATTGATGAAACAGCCGAGCTAATACGTAAAGAAACCATGATACCGAAAACCGCCCGACTTTTGCAGATCCCCTTGTCTCAAATCCTGGGGACAAGCGCGGAAAAAACCCCAAAAAGAGACAAAAACTGGCAAACACAGCACGCTGAGGCTCTCCGTGAGCCAGAAGAACTCCTGCGGCAGCTGGCTTTACCCACATCCCTTCTAGCCCCGGCGGAGGCGGCCAGCACCCGCTTCAGCCTGCGGGTCCCGGACTCCTGGGTGGCGCGCATCAAAGCCGGCAACCTGAGCGATCCCCTGCTACGCCAGATCCTCCCGGCGGCAGAAGAACTGGAAAGTTCAAGTGATTTCAGCACCGATCCCGTAGGCGATCGGGCGGCGCGGGTGTTGCCCGGCCTGTTGCACAAATACCAGGGGCGAGTACTGCTAATGACCACTGGCGCCTGCGCCATCCATTGCCGCTATTGTTTTCGCCGGCATTACCCCTATGCGGACGACAATTTTTTGACGCAACTACCGGGCATACTCGATTATATTCGCGCAGACAACAGTATCCATGAAATCATTCTCAGCGGCGGCGATCCTCTGAGTCTCAGCAATGAACGTCTCACCGACCTGATTCAACAGATTCAGACCATTACTCACGTCAAACGCCTGCGTATTCATACTCGCACTCCGGTCGCACTTCCTGCTCGTCTCGATGACGGCCTGTTTGAGGTACTGCAAGCCATTAAATTACAGACCATTATCGTGATTCACTGCAATCATCCTAACGAGCTTGATGAACAGGTGCTTGAAACACTCTCAGCCATGCAACAATGTGGGCTTACCTTGCTGAACCAGTCTGTTCTGCTCAAAGGCGTTAATGATGATGCGGATATTCTCACCCATCTTAGTGAACGACTGTTCTCAGCGGGAGTGCTGGCTTATTATTTGCATCAGTTAGACAAAGTCGAAGGGGCTCAACATTTTGAAGTGCAGGACGCCAGGGCCATCGCCCTGCATGATGCACTGCGCCAACGGTTACCGGGTTACCTCCTGCCCAGATTAGTCAGAGAACAGCGTGGAGCAGGCGCAAAAACGCCGCTACAGGGAGTCTGTCGGAACGTACCTTCAAAATAATTCTCTGTGCATTTTTTAGAAAAGTTATTTTGTAAAGGGAGTGGTTCGGTTCATCCAGATCAGGGGCTTTCAGTATCATCTGTGAGTCCCCCCAAAAATTCAGGCAAAAAATAAACCTTTTGCCTGGAATGCACTCATCTTATGCCTAATTGACTAATATTTAATCGTGTGAATGTATGCAGAATATAAAACAATATGCCATAATTTCAAATAGTTAAATTTTTATGGATAGTGTCTTGGTTCTAAAACAGGCCATCTAAAATGTATGGAGAAAATGCGTGGCCAAGCCACCTGACATAGACATTCCCGAACGTCGCAAAGTGGGAAAAACATCATTCGATATTCGCCCGAAAAAGGTCGAACAGTGGCTGGGCGATCTTCCCCGCGCCAATCTGGGCGAAACGGCGCGCCTGCTCTACGATGCCCTGTTAAATGTAAACCAGACCATTTACTCCTATCAGGATCGTCTGCGCTTTCTTGAATCCATGCGTGAACCTGTTCAGTATGTGACTGAATCCCTAAAGAAACATTTCATCGGCGCCAGCTACCCGCTGCCCGTCAAAAATCAAAAAATTGCCGCCGCGACCCGTGAGATTCAGGTCACCATGGCAACTGGCTACAAGATTGCCATTAGCGACATGCTGACAAGCACGTTTTTATTCACAGACAAAAAACTGCTGGCCACACTTTTACACCGCGCCATTACCTACTATGGCCGCACCCTGCTCACCTCTTATCAGATTTATGCTCCCTGCGCGCCCAGAGTCTGGCTGGAGTTGCACAAACTTTACAGCATCGCCGAATCACGAAAAATTGAAAACCAACCGGTAGCCGACTATCAGCGCATCTATGTCGAACGCGCCAGCATCAATGCCGAATACAGCCGGATTCTACTGCTTGCGCTGACCTCACCCTACAAACTACGCCAGGGGGAAGCCAGCAAGATTTACTTCACCCTTGAGCGCTGGACCCCACACTGCCAGCTCTCAAATATCGAACACTACCGGGATCGGGAACACGGCTATTTTGCTGTGATGCTGAATCGGGATACCCCCCCCCGTTCTTTGGCCATGACCATGCCGGAAGACTGCGATCCGCAACAGTGCCGAATACTCAATACTGAAAGTCTGGCTGAGCTCATTCGCAGTGAAATTCAGGACACTGAGGATCTCGGCAACACCACCATCAGCAGCATTGAACTCGCTCGCCCTGATCTATCGCATGACTTGCTGCGCCGCTTGCTGGTCGCCTGGGGTGTGGAAACCAAACGTAATTTCTCGCGCGCCCACACGCAGGAAAAGGTAGAAGTTGGCATCGGCCTGAGTGCTATTCACAAACACATCAGCCGCCGCAAGAATAACGAACGGGCTGATATCTACACCAACCCGGCTCACTTTGAAAGTATCATCATAGAAAACATCAATGAGGAAAAACCGGACATCTGGAACATGGTATATCCAACTGAACTGCCCGGCCTTGCCCCCCTGGTCGAAGAGGAAATCAACCTTGCCAACCCGGGAGATAAAGGCAGCCCGGCTTCTCCCGCCTACCAACAGGGCACCTGGACTATTATTAATGAAAGCGCCGGTGGTTATTGCCTGGAATACCGAAAGGGGAATAGCGCTAAAGTTCAGGTGGGCGAGCTGATTGGCATTCGCCGAAAAAGCGGCAGCATCTGGAAATGGGGCATCGGCGCCATTCGCTGGATTAAATTTTCCAGTACTCGCACCCTGTGTCTGGGGGTGGAAATGCTAAACCCGAATGCCGCGGCGGTCGGGATTCGCTCACGGGGTTCACACGCCAGGGCATCAGCCTGGCAGCGCAGCCTGATGCTGCCTGAAATTCCAGCTATCCGGCAACCGGCCAGCCTGATTACGCCACCCACCCCCTGGCGGGTCGGCAACCAGATCATGATTAATATCCTCGGCAAAGTGCTCCAGGTGCAATTGACTTCAGTGACGCAGTGTACTGGCCTGTTCAGTCAGTTCCAGTTCAACTTGATGAATCCCAAACATCCTGAAGATGATACGCAAGATGTTTCCGGTCACTGGGAGCTGGACAAAGACTTTGCCAAAATCTGGTCAGTTATGTAAATAACCACCCTGAAAAATCAGCTATAACAACAGGCTTGAAAATACTATGAGATATGGCTATACAACGTCCTTGTCGGCTTACCCCAAGGTTGTAGCGTGTGAATGAGAAGAATCTACTGCGAATCCTGACCCTTTTCAACAATTCGGAAGAAGCCGAGTCTCTTATCAACATTCTGCGCAATGCAGGGCAGATCATTCGTGACATTCGCGTCGAGGATGAAGAAGATCTGCACACCGCATTGGAAGAAAATCCCATCGATATTATTCTGGCGAAAAAAGACACGCCTCTTTACAGCGCCAAACAAGCCGTTGAATTTTTGCAACGAAGCGATCGTGACCTTCCTCTCATCGTCATTACAGAAGCTGGCCAGCCTGTCGATGCCATCGAAGAGTTGCAGGCCGGTGCGCGCGATATAGTCGCCAGCGACCAGCCTGATCGGCTCAGACACATCGTCAATCGTGAAGTCGGCGATCTGAAAATTCGCCGCGCATTCCGACGCAATGAGCAAATGCTACTGGAAACGGAAAAACGTACCCGTGATCTCATCGATCAGTCCCGTGACGCCATTGCCTACATCCATGATGGCATGCACATCTATGCGAATAACGCCTACCTGAAAATGTTCGGTTATGCTGATCTCGAAGATATTGAAGGCGTCCCTATCCTGGATATGGTCAGCACCGATGATCACCCTGCCTTTAAGGACTTTTTGCGTAAATACACCCGGGGCCAGAATACCGAAGACACTCTCGAGGTTGAAGGCAAACAGGTCAGTGGAGACTATTTTAATATTATCATGGAATTTTCCCGCGCCAGCATGGAAGGTGAGAGCTGTTCGCAGATTATCATTCGCGATCGCTCTGACAGCGAAGAACTGGAAAAACGCCTGTCTAGCTTAAGCAAACAGGATTTGCTTACCAACCTGTACAACCGCCCCCACTTTCTCGAACAGATCAACAAACTGCTCGGCCTCTCCGTTGAGGGCAAAGCACACGGCGTATTGATGTTTATCGC
>CAZQVV010000075.1:12317-13443 GCA_964596835.1 uncultured Thiohalophilus sp.
AGCCATGAATGCATTAGCCGCGTAGAAAAAGGCTGTAGCGCGGCACAGAAAGCCGGGGGCGATCAATATTTTGTCTATAACCCCGCCATTGCCGAGCTGGCTGAAAAGGAAAAAATCAATCAATGGGCCTTCCTGATCAAAGAAGCCCTCAAACAGAATCATTTCCATCTGCTGTTCCAGCCCATCGTTAATCTGCACGGCGAACCCGGTGCTCATTATGAGGTCCTGGTGCGAATGCTGGATGAGAATGGCAAAGAACTTAAACCCGCTAAATTCATGCCGGCGGCCAATGATGCCGGCCTGACAAAATATATCGACCGCTGGGTCATTGCCAATATTTTTAAATTACTGCTTGAACGGGAGAAACAGGGGCTGCTGACACGTTTCTTTGTGAAGGTGTCCGAAAACTCGCTGATTGATCCGGAATTCATTCCCTGGCTCAGTGAACGCATTCGGGCGCTACGATTAACCACTGAAAACCTGGTCTTCGAACTGGACGAAGACACGGCACTCAATCACATCAAACCCGCCAGGATGCTAATCGACAGCCTCAGGCAACTACACTGCCGTACCGCACTCCAGAACTTCGGTATAGAAAGCAACACCATGGAGTCACTCAAACAGCTCAAGGTTGACTATATCAAGCTGCACTATGATCTCATTCACAACCTGGCCCAGAGTGTCGAAAACCAGGAAAAAGTTAAAGCCATTACCAACGCCACCGCAGAAAAGAACATTCTTGCCATCGCCTCTTTTGTCGAAGACGCCAACAGCCTGGCCCTGCTCTGGCAATGCCGGATTGACTTTATTCAGGGACATTTCCTGCAACACCCCAATGCAAAGCTCGATTATCACTTCGAGGATGCTTTTTAGATGGGCCTTCAGGAAAATTAGTGCTGTAGGGTGGGCACGGGTTTTGTGCATCACAGACACTTCCTTCGGTCGCCCACGCGGGGAACTGACTCGGTTTCAAATTCTTAGCACGCAAAAACAAAGTAACGCGTGGGCACAAAACCCGTGCCCACCCTACCGAGCTTCCTTCGACAAAGCTCTCCTGAGCGAAGCCGAAGGACTTCCTTCGACAAGCTTCCTTCGACAAGCTTCCTTCGACAAGCTTCCTTCGACA
>CAZQVV010000076.1:0-13115 GCA_964596835.1 uncultured Thiohalophilus sp.
CGAACGGTTCGACCCTTACGACACGGCTCCCCTGAGCGAAGTCGAAGGACTCAGGACTTCGCCGTGAACCTGGAAATTCACCCGTGATCGGGTATTTGGAACACTTGTTTAGTTCACCGCATAACCCGCGTCTTTCATCAGCTTGCGGGCAGCCGCACTCTTGAGGAAGACAAGATAAGCCTGGGCGGCGGGATTATCTTTTCCTCGTTTGAGCAGCACGGCGGCCTGCTCGATGGGCGCATAGTCTTTTGCCGGGATTATCCAGATCGTTCCCGGATTTTTCTTCCAGGCCCTGACCTGTGACCAGGCGACAAAGCCTGCCTCGGCATTGCCGGTTGCGACAAACTCAAAGGTCTGGGCAATGGACTCACCGCGCACCAGGCGCGACTGCATCACTTTCCAGATACCTATATGTTCCATAACCTGCTGCGCAGCAAGACCATACGGCGCGGTTTTCGGATTGGCAATGGCGATGTGTCTGAAGGCCGATTTTTGCAGATAGGATTTGCCATCGCCAAAAGCGTCACGCTTCGCACTCCATAATACCAGCTTACCCCTGGCATAGATGAAGCGGCTACCGGGGACGGCCAGACCTTCATTCTCAGCCTTGATGGGGCGTCGGGTATCGGCCGCAAGAAACACATCAAAGGGTGCGCCGTTTTCAATCTGGGTAAAAAGTTTACCTGTGGAACCATAGCTGATCCGGGTGCTATAGCCGGTGGTTTTTTTAAATAGCAACGCGATTTTGCGGCTGACACCGGTAAAGTTGGCCGCCACCGCAATGCGAACCTCCGCAGCGAATAATGGACTACCGCCCAGTAGCGTCGCCAGCAAGCTTGAGAAAGCGAGTATTTTGTATATTTTCATGCTAATGTTCCTTGCCCGTGGTACTAAAGTCTTCGCCAACACCAAAAATGAAGTGAATCTTATACATATTGCCCAGGCCAATAAAAGCGAAACATGAATCGGCAAGAGTGATACCATTATAAACCGATTTAACGATAACAACGTGATACAGCATTTCTCTGCCAGGTGCCTCGTTATGTTCTTTACAAGTGATCGGCACATGTTATGTAATACTCATAAGTGCTATAGTCGGCGCGCCCTGGTTCACAGGCTGTATAAATCGTCATTTTCCTGTCACATTCAGCCGTTAAAATACGTATCGGGAACCTGATGTGATCCCGAATAGAATCGGTCGTGATACGGTCGTTGATGAACACCTGCCCGCCTTATGACAAGCGTTATTTTGTGCCATAGGACGGGTAGATACACAAGAGGAACAAAGCAGATGTCACTGAAAATCTCAACCAGTCTCCTGACGATGATGGTCGTGCTCCTGATCAACATTGGCGGGGCCGTTACACCCGCTCATGCTGGCGTCCAGGCCATCTCCGGCGCAGGCGCAACCTTTCCCTATCCGGTCTATGCCAAATGGGCGGCTGTCTATGCCAAAAAAACCGGTATCAAGATGAACTATCAATCCATCGGTTCAGGCGGCGGGATCAAACAAATCAAGGCGAGGACGGTAGATTTTGGCGCATCCGATGCACCGCTCACAGCAGCTGATCTGGATAAATCCGGTCTCATTCAATTCCCGATGATCATGGGCGGCGTGGTGCCGGTTGTGAATCTGCCGGGTATTGCTTCCGGGCAGCTAAAGATGAGCGGGAAAACGCTGGCCGACATCTACCTCGGTAAAATCAAACGTTGGAACGACCGGCGACTCAAAGCAGAAAATCCGGGCGTAAACTTGCCCTCCAAAGCGATCACCGTCGTTCATCGCGCCGACGGATCAGGCACTACCTGGATTTATACCAACTATCTCTCGAAGGTCAGTCACAACTGGAAGCGCAAAGTTGGCAACGCCAAGGCCGTATCATGGCCGGTCGGCATTGGCGGTAAGGGCAACGAGGGTGTCGCTTCCTACGTCAAGCGTATCAAGGGCGCTATCGGCTATGTCGAATATGCCTACGCACTACAGAACCACATGACACACGTCAAGCTTGGCAACCGCGCGGGAAAATTCCTGGATCCCAATAGTGCCAGCTTCCAGGCCGCCGCAGCAAACGCCGACTGGCATCACGCCAAAGGCTTTTACATGGTGCTGACTAACCAGCCCGGTGCCAAAAGCTGGCCGATTACCGGCGCGAGTTTCATTCTGCTTTACAAGAAGCAGCGCCACCCGGCTCGTGGCCGTGAGGTGCTGAAGTTTTTCGACTGGGCTTATCATAATGGCCAAAAAATGGCAGCCAGGCTTGACTATGTGCCGATGCCCGCATCGGTCGTCAAACTGGTCGAGCAAACCTGGCGTAAAAGTGTAAAGACCCCGCAGGGGACCCCGGTCTGGACCCACTAGAACACCCTGGTTGTAGTTCCCCGGCCCTCCGGTCGGGGGGTGTTTTCGTACCACAGACGCACCTGTAGCAAGAGACTATCTATTCTGGGCAGGACATGTCTGAGCAATTTATAACATCGATACCGAGCGTCTTGCCGCGCAACCGCAACCATGTCACATGGTTTGATTCGCTATTTGCCGGCGCGGCATGGTTCGCAGCCGCCACCGTACTGATCGTGATCGGCGCCATACTGTTTGTTCTCATCCAGGGCGCCCTTCCCGCCCTGTCCAAATTCGGCCCGGGTTTTATAAGCAGCGCCCACTGGAACCCGGTAACCGAAAATTTCGGCGCGCGGGTTCCGATATACGGTACCCTGATCACCTCGATGCTGGCCATGCTGATCGCGATGCCGGTCAGTTTTGGAATTGCGCTCTTCATTACCGAACTCTGTCCCCGCTGGTTGAAGCGCCCCATCGGCATTGCGGTGGAGCTGCTGGCCGCCATTCCCAGTATCATCTACGGTATGTGGGGTCTGTTTGTTTTTGCGCCCCTGTTCGCCGACCACGCGCAACCCTGGATCACGGAACATTTTGGCGATCTGCCGATAGTCGGCGTTCTGTTCACCGGCCCGCCGCTCGGAATTGGCCTGTTCACGGCCTCATTGATTCTGGCCATTATGGTCATCCCTTTTATCAGCGCAATCATGCGCGATGTCTTCGAGGCGACACCCCGGGTACTGAAAGAATCCGCCTATGGTCTTGGCTCTACGACCTGGGAAGTCGTGCGGCATGTGGTCTTGCCGTATACCAAGGTCGGCGTGATCGGTGGCGTCATGGTTGGACTGGGTCGGGCGCTGGGCGAAACCATGGCGGTCACGTTTGTGATCGGCAACGCACATAAATTAAGCAATTCGTTGTTCATGCCGGGCAATACCATCTCTTCCACCCTGGCCAATGAGTTTACCGAAGCCGTGAATCCAATTTATACTTCGTCGCTGATATCGCTGGGATTGATTTTATTTCTAATCAGTTTTATCGTTCTCGCAGTCGCCCGTGTCCTGCTGCTGCGTTTACAGGGTAATGAAGGCTACTCCACCTGAACCATGATTACCGCTACCGATCTTTACCTATATCGCAAACGCCGTCTGGTGAACCTGGCCAGCCTCACGTTGTCGATGTTAGCCACTCTCTTCGGACTGCTGTGGCTGGCGTGGTTGCTGTGGACGCTGGTTACCCATGGCATCCAGTATATCAACTGGGATCTGTTCACCCAAACCACGCCGCCCCCGGGCAGCAGTGGCGGTCTTTCCAATGCCATCGCCGGAAGTCTCATTCTCATCGTACTCGGGGTGATCATCGGTGCGCCTGTCGGAATTTTTGCGGGAACCTACCTGTCTGAGTTTGGGCGCGGCACGCGCTTCGCAGCCATTGTTCGTTTTGTCAGTGATGTGTTGCTCAGTTCACCCTCGATCATTCTTGGCGTTTTTGTTTACGAGGTGGTGGTGATACATATGGGACATTTTTCGGCCTATGCCGGCGGTCTTGCCCTGGCCCTCATCGTCTTGCCGATTGTGCTCCGCACCACCGAGGATATGCTGCGTCTGGTTCCTGACCGTATGCGCGAAGCCGCGGCGGCGCTCGGCGCGCCACGCTGGAAGGTCATCGTCTCCATCGTTTACCGTGCTGCACGCTCGGGGATCCTGACGGGGATCCTGCTCGCCGTTGCGCGGGTCAGCGGCGAGACGGCGCCGCTGCTGTTTACGGCGCTGAATAACCAGTTTTCGAGCACTCAGCTTAACGAACCGATAGCGAATCTTCCGGTGGTAATCTTTCAGTTCGCCATGAGTCCTTATGACGACTGGCAACACCTGGCATGGGCGGGAGCCCTGCTTATTACCTTCGGTATTCTGTTACTCAACATTATTGTGCGCGTGTTCCTGCCGGAACCGGAACGGCAGCGTTAGCGCAAGGTATACGCCTGACTATGAAAGAACCCGTCATCCAAATCAACCTGGACGATCTGGAGCAACCAGATACCGCGCGCTTAAAAGCGCAGGAGCCACAGGTGCCGGCTTCTGACGATACGCAGGAGACCCCCTCCAAGATTATCCTGCGTGGACTGAATTTCCATTACGGAAAATCACAGGCGCTGTTCGATATCAATCTCGCCATTCCCGAGCACCAGGTCACAGCCTTTATCGGCCCCTCGGGCTGTGGCAAGTCAACCTTGCTGCGCTGCTTCAATCGCATATACGCACTCTATCCAAAACACCGGGCAAGCGGCGAGATCATCCTCGACGGCGACAATATTCTCGCTCGCGGCATCGATCTGAACCTGCTGCGTGCGCGTGTCGGGATGGTATTTCAATCGCCGACCCCGTTTCCCATGAGCATCTACGACAACATTGCCTATGGCGTACGCCTCTACGAGCGCCTGTCACGGGCCAGTATGGATCGCCGCGTCACCTGGGCGCTCAAGAAAGCCGCCCTCTGGAATGAGGTCAAAGACAAACTGCACCACTCAGGTACGGCGCTCTCGGGCGGGCAGCAACAGCGCCTGTGCATTGCCCGGGCAATCGCTATCAAACCCGAAGTGTTATTACTTGATGAACCCGCCTCGGCGCTCGATCCCATCTCGACTTTAAAGATTGAAAAGTTAATCGATGAACTCAAGCACGACTACACCATCGTTATCGTGACCCACAATATGCAACAGGCGGCACGTGTTTCCGACTACACCGCCTTCATGTATCTGGGCAAGTTGATCGAGTTCGGCGCCACCCGCCTTCTGTTCACCAATCCAGGCGAAAAACAAACCGAGGATTATATTACCGGTCGCTACGGTTAAATATAGCGATCAAAGCAGCAAGACCCAAAAATGACAGGGAGGTCATAGCATGCCGATTACCGACTGGCCGGAACAGGAACGGCCCCGCGAAAAACTACTGCATCAGGGCGCCGCAGCGCTCTCTGATGCCGAACTACTGGCTATTTTTCTGCGCACCGGTATCCCCGGCAAGACGGCGGTGGATCTGGCGCGGGATTTGTTACAGAAATTTTCCGGCCTGCGCGGTCTGCTCAGCGCCCAGCGGGATCCCTTCTGCCAGCAGCCGGGCCTTGGGCCGGCCAAATACGCCCAACTTCAGGCGGTCCTGGAGATGGGCAAGCGCCACCTGCACGCGACCCTGGTGCGCAATGAGGTGCTGACCGATCCGGCCGCTACGCAGCGTTACCTCAGCGCCCGCCTGCGTGACCATGCTTTTGAAGTCTTCGCCTGCCTGTTTCTGGATAATCGCCACCGCGTGATTCATTTCAAAGAGCTGTTCCGGGGCACCATCAATGGCGCCTCGGTTCACCCGCGCGAGGTGGTGCGTCAAATCCTGGAGCACAATGCCGCCGCCGTGATTTTTGCCCACAATCATCCTTCCGGAGTGGCCGAACCCAGCGAGGCCGACCGCCAGTTGACTCGCCGCCTGCAGGCCGCACTGGAGCTCATCGATGTGCGCGTGCTGGATCATATCGTCATCGGTGATGGAGAGTGTGTCGCCTTTTCGGAACGAGGCTGGATTTGAACGGGATTATGCTTGTATCCTGATGGCGATTTCCGTAAAATGCGCGGTCTTTGATGCCGGAACCCTGAATTCAAATGCTGGGCCGACTATGAATTTTTTTGGAGAATGAGTCATGTCACGAGTTTGTCAAGTTACCGGCAAGCGCCCGATGAGCGGAAACAACGTTTCCCACGCGCACAATAAAACCCGTCGCCGTTTCCTGCCGAATCTGCATAGCCACCGTTTCTGGATTGAATCCGAGCAGCGTTTTGTGCGTCTGCGTCTGAGTTCCAAAGGCATGCGCATCATTGACAAGAAAGGCATCGACGCGGTTCTCGCCGATATGCGTCGTCGTGGCGAAAAGGTTTAAGGAGAAAGATCATGGCAAGCGATAAAATCAAACTGGTCTCAAGCGCCAAAACCGGGCACTTCTACACCACCTGCAAGAACAAACGCAATATGCCTGAAAAAATGGAGATCAAAAAATACGATCCCGTGGTTCGCAAGCATGTGATGTACAAGGAAGCCAAAATCAAATAACCCGGCAATCCGGCTTATTTTGCCTTCATTTACAAGAGGCCACTCTACCTACAATCAGATTCCCGAACACATCGATCTCGCAAACCCAGCCCGGTGCGACATAGGTCGTCGAGACGGTCTCGGTGATCAATAACGGCCCCGTCAGCCGCTGCCCGGTCGCTAACGACAGTCGTGTATAGACCGGCACTGGCACAGCCAGACCCGCCATTTGAATTTTGGTCTGCGCCTTGCCTGGCTGAGCGGCGCCCGGCCTTTCAAGCGGTAACTCCGCCGCCGGGCTTTGCAGGGCGACGCGGATATTTACCAACTCTACCGCCAGCGCCAGCCGGTGGCCGTAGCGCGTTTCATGTTGCTGATGAAAGGCCTGCTTGCTTGCCGCCCGATCCTGCCAGGGGATGTTAAGCGTGTAGGACTGGCCCCGGTAACGCAGATCCAGACTGCGCTGAATCTCAATAGTATTAATCGCCACGCCTTCGTCTATTAACGCAGTCTGCCCCTGCTGGATCAGTCCCTCGAATTCGGCCCGCAATTCCTGCTCATCCATGTCCGCCAGCAAACTGATGCGGGTCTGTGATAGACGCCGTTCACGGGGCGCAACCAGCATGCCCAGGGCAGACAGCACACCGGCATGCACCGGCACCAGAGCCTGTTGCATTCCCAGCGCCTCAGCCAGGGCGCAGACATGCAGACCGCCCGCCCCCCCGAACGACACCAGCGTCAAGCCGCGGGGATCGATACCGCGTTCCACCGACATCACCCGCAGGGCCTGAACCATATGTTCATCGGCCAGACGAATAATTCCGGCCGCCAGATGTTCTGCGCTCATGCCAAGCGGTTCAGCCAGGCGCGCACAGGCCTCTACCGCCGCCTGAACATCCAGGCGCATGCCGCCCCCGAGAAAAGCATCCGCACGCAGGCGACCCAGCACCAGATTAGCGTCGGTGACCGTTGCCTGCTGTCCGCCCTGCCCATAGCAGGCCGGTCCCGGTAGCGCCCCGGCTGATTCAGGGCCTACCTGTAGCAGACCCCCACTATCCAGAGTTGCCACCGATCCCCCTCCGGCGCCGATAGTATGCAGGTCTACCATGGGCACAGCCACCGGCCAACCGGCGATCCGGCCTTCCGTGGTCAGTTGTAGATCACCCTCGATTAAGGCCACATCGGTTGAGGTGCCTCCCATGTCGAAGGTCAGCAGACCCTCGCAACCCGCCTGCTCACCGATAAAACGCGCACCGGCCAGCCCGCCCGCCGGGCCGGACAGGAGCATATGCACGGCCTGTTTAGCCGCCTGCTCAGCGGCAATGGTGCCGCCCGAACTTTGCATCACCGAAATCTGCGCAGGGCGAACCGCCTCATCCAGACGGCGGAGATAACCGTCTACCAGCGGACCCACCGTCGCATTGAGCCAGGTCGCCATCCCCCGCTCATATTCACGAAACTCCGGTAGCACGGCAGAAGAACGGGAAACAAAAACCTCCTTCGGCAGCGCCGCTTCAATCATTTTTTCAAACTGATCATCTAAATAGGAAAACAGCAGGTTAATCGCCACCGCACGCGGTTTCAGCCGACGCACCTGTTGCACCAACGCCTGCACATCAGCATCGGTCAACGTCTCTACCACACACCCATCCGCGTCGAGACGCCCTCCGGTTTCAAGACAATGCGATGGCGGGACAGGAACAGGCGATGATGAAGGTTGCAGCGCATACAGTTGCCGCCGCGTCTGCCGCGCAATCGTCAGCATATCGCCCAGGCCACGGTTGCTGATAAAAACGGTACTCACTCCCCTGGCTTCGAGTACGGCATTGGTTGCTACGGTAGAGCCATGTACGATATAAACTTCCATTTCAGACGCGGGCGTATACAGTTGTAGATCCGCAAGCCCCTGCAAAATAGCCTGCTCGGGCGCGTGAGGCGTGGACAGAACTTTATGGATTTTCAATTGTCCATTGCGGTACAAAACAAAGTCGGTAAAAGTACCGCCGGTATCAATGCCGAGGAGAATACGCATAAAGTTGTTTTAACCGTAGTCAGAACGAGCGGGGGAAACGTGCCTGGAAAGTCAGCGTGAGTGATATTCGCATATATTACCACAGGCCTTTGTTGGCACATTCATCAACAACAAGCAGGACTATAAGGAATCATGTCATCCGATTTACTGATTAGTGTAAGCAACCTCTACCGTCAGTACGGCTCATTACAGGCCGTGCATGATCTCAGTTTTGAACTCCGCCGGGGTGAAGTGCTGGGTTTCCTCGGCCCCAATGGGGCAGGCAAATCCACCACCATGCAAATCATCACCGGCAATCTCGCCCCCAGCAGTGGACAGATTAAGATCTGCGGCATCGACCTGCTTGATAGCCCCGAACAGGCCAAGGCGCGCATCGGCTACCTGCCGGAACGACCCCCTCTGTACCGGGAACTCAGTGTGGATGAATATCTTCTTTTCTGCACCCAGATTAACCGGATACCCAAGGCCCAGCGCCAGGCCGCCCTTAAACGCGCCATGCAACGTTGCGGTCTGGAACAGGTAGGCCGGCGTCTGATCAACAATCTGTCCAAGGGCTACCAGCAACGGGTCGGCATTGCCCAGGCCATTATCCATAGCCCTGACATCGTCGTGCTCGATGAACCCACCATCGGCCTGGATCCTATTCAAATCCGCGAAATCCGCCACCTCATCCGCGAACTGGCTCATGAGCATGCGGTGATTCTTTCCACCCATATTCTGCCCGAAGTACAGATGACCTGCAGCCGGGTGCAGATCATCAATCAGGGACGCCTGGTGTTCAGCGATGACATCGACAGCCTCAACCGCAGCATGCGCGCCCGCAGCCTGATCCTCGGTCTGCAAGAATCGCCGCCGCCGGACGAACTGGAAAACCTGCTGAAAGATATCGATGGCGTCGAATCCATAGCGAGACTGGAAGACGGTCGCTGGCGCATCCACCATGCCGAACAGCAAAGTCCGGCCAGCCGCATCGCTGAGAAGGTGGTGGAGAACCGCTGGGGGCTGATCGAACTCAGTCCGGAGACTCGCAGCCTGGAACAGATCTTTATCGACATTACCGCTACCGAACACCTATTGCCTGAAAGTGATGAACGCCCCGGCAAAGCAACGGAGGGAGAGGCCGCATGATGATTTTTACGCTTGCCGCGCGCGAGCTGCGCAGTCTGTTTCTGTCACCGTTGGCCTGGTCCATTCTCGCCGTGGTGCAGTTTATCATCGCCTGGTTGTTTCTATCGCAGCTCAATGATTTTATTGTGCTTCAGCCACAGTTAAAAATGATGGCCAACGCCCCCGGCGCCACCGAACTGGTGATTGCGCCGATCTATGGCAGCGCCGCCTTTATCATGATGATGGTGACACCCCTGTTAACCATGCGCCTGATCAGCGAGGAGCGCCAGAGCGGCAGTATCGCCCTGCTCATGTCGGCGCCGATCTCCATGACGGAAATCATCCTCGGCAAGTTTCTCGGCGTATTCAGTTTCTCATTACTGATGATCGCTATGATCACGCTCATGCCCCTGTCACTGTTCATCGCCGGCCCCATTGATGCGGGTCTGCTCGGTGCCCTGTTCCTGGCGCTAAGCTTGCTGCTGGCTGCTTTCACCGCACTGGGGCTATACATGTCAACGCTGACCCTGCAACCCACGGTGGCGGCCATCAGCACCTTCGGCGCGCTGTTGCTACTATGGATTCTCGATTGGGCCGGCGACAAGGTGGGCAGTGAAGGCGCCAGCCACCTGCTGAGCGACCTGTCTATCCTGCGCCACTTCGAAGCCCTGGGCAAAGGGATGTTCAACAGCGCCGATATAATTTACTACCTGTTGTTCACCAGCCTGTTTCTGATTCTAAGCATCCGCCGTCTGGACGCGGATCGTCTACAGCATTAGCCCGGAGGCGAGATGAAAATAAATAACAAAATTCGCATCCAGCTACGCTTTCAGAACATCATCTTCCTGCTGCTGTTGCTGACTATCATCGGCCTGCTGGGCTGGCTCTCTCAACGCTACAGCTATGAAGCTGACTGGACCGCCAACCACCGCAATACCCTGTCTGAAGCCAGCAGTAAACTGCTGCAACGCATGCCGGGTCCCATCCACATTACGGCCTTCGCCCGCGACAGCAAACTATTACCCGCGCGCCGCAAAATCCGCGCGCTAATCGCACGTTATCAGCGCCAGAAGCCCGACATCAAGCTGCACTTCGTCGATCCGAATACCGAGCCGGATCGGGTGCGCAGTGAAGGTATTAGCGTCAATGGTGAGCTCATCGTCGAATACCATAAGCGCCGCGAACACATCAAGAATCTGACTGAGGAAACGCTCACTAACACCTTGCAACGACTGTTGCGCAGTGGCGAACAGAAGATCGTCTTCATCACGGGCCACGGTGAGCGTAGACCCCATGGGCGGGCCAACCAGGACTACAACCTGTTTATAAAAGGGCTGGCGAGCAAGGGTATCAAAGCCAGCAGTCTGAGCCTGAACGACACGCCGAAAATTCCAGCAGATACCTCGGTGCTGGTCATCGCTAGCCCCCAGGTCAATTATCTGTCCGGCGAAGTAAAAATTATTCTGAATTATCTCAAGAAGGGCGGCAACCTGCTCTGGCTGCATGATCCCGGTTCGGTGCATGGTCTTGGCGCCCTGGCCAAATCACTGGGCATCAGCTTTGTTCCCGGCACCATTGTTGATCCCACTACCCAGCTGCTGGGCATTTCTGATCCGTCCTTTGCGCTGGTTACCCGCTATGGGCATCACCCGGTGGTTCGGGACTTCACTTATATGACCATCTACCCCCGCGCCGCCGGACTGGAAGATTTTGAAAAAAACAACTGGAAAGCAGCAGTCCTGTTGCAAACCGTTGCCCGCAGTTGGTCGGAGACCTCAAAACTGGAAGGCAGTATCGCCTTTAATAAAGGTGTTGATACCCCTGGTCCGTTAACTATCGCCTTTGCTCTGACCCGCCCGCGCCCGTCAGCCAAAAAGGAGACCAAGGCGGATAAGAAAACAGCGTCCAGGGAAAAAAATCAGCGGGTCATCGTGTTGGGTGACGGGGATTTTATTTCCAACACCTATCTGGGAAATCAGGGTAATCAGGATCTCGGTTATAACATTATCAACTGGTTAAGCCATGACGATAATTTCATTTCCATCCCCTCCACCACCGCCCCTGATACAGAACTGGTGCTGGAAAAACGGACCTGGGGCCTGTTCGGCATGGTGTTTCTAATCGTGCTGCCGGTAATGTTGCTGGTAACCGGGATTGTGATCTGGCTAAGACGGCGGAAACGGTGAGATTATTGCCTTTAACCTTTAATCAATATTATTATGATCACCCTGTTGGGCTTCGTCATAAAGATCATGGCTCAACCCAACCTGCCCCCGCGGTTGAAATTCGGTGTAGCCGCTGAGATTTAATTTTGATAAAAACACACCGAAACAACATTTAACGAATAAAAAATGATTTCACGAACTCTGGTTAATCTTGCCCTCCTGGTTATCGTCCTTATTCTGGTCGCGGTGGTCATATTCGAACCGGGCAAAACGCCCAGGCCGAAACCTGAATTACTGACCAGTATGAAAAGCAGTGACGTCAAGCAGATCAAAATTATTCGTCGGCACAAGGGGACGATTGAACTAAAGAAACAATCGGCTCACTGGCGGATGCTGAAACCCTTCAACCTGCCTGCTAATAACTACAAGGTAGAATCCGTGCTGAACCTGCTGCAAACCGAAAGCATCGCCCGTTATGATCTGACCGATCTGGATCCGGCCCGTTATGATCTGGTGACGCCTGCCGTCAGCATTCTCTTCAATAATTCCCTGAAGATTGATTTCGGCAATATTGCCCCTCTGCAAAAACAACGCTATGTGCGTATCGGCAAGCAGCTACATCTCATCCCTGACTACTACTATTACCAACTGGTCGGTAGTGCGACCGATTACCTCGATCATGCGCTCATCCCCGAGGGCAAAAAAATTGTTCGTCTTGAACTCCCCGATCTGACACTGGCGCTTAAAGGCGGCAAGTGGACGCTCAGCCCCGAAAACAAGGATTACTCCGCTGATGCCTATACCGATCTGCTTAAGCAATGGAAACATGCCATCGCGCTTGAATTGCGCCCCCTGAAAGATAAAAACAAAAAAAATACTGCGCACAAACAGATACATATTTTTCTGCGAGGCAACGATAAGCCGATAAACTACACGCTACTGCACACCAGGGATAAATTTATTCTCATACGCGCCGACAAAAACATCGAATACGTCATGCCCAAAAACAAGGCCGCGACTCTTCTTCATCTGCAAAAGAGTACGCCGGACACCACAACCACACAGAAAAAAATCTCGCCAGGAAAATAGATTCAAACCCTGCCCGAGCCTCCCGAAGCTTAGCTCCCCCCGTTGAGGTTTCTAACTTCATCTACCGGGACAGAACGAAGATCCCTGTTCGCAACCGCCACCTACGATACTGCCGAGTAGCGGCTGACCAAGATCGGCGGTGAGGGGATTTTGTGAGAAAAGTCCGGATTTTTATTCCTCCTATATTTTTCTATTAAATCTTTTATCCTCTACATGGAGTTGCTTAACTTCTATCCAGGGATCGCAAGGCGAACGATCAGCACTGTCCGAAATATTTATTTCAGAACAGGTTAAGGCCACGATATTTTTCTATA
>CAZQVV010000077.1:0-13077 GCA_964596835.1 uncultured Thiohalophilus sp.
AGCGCCAACCTACGGCTTGCTCATTGCCCTGAAGGAATCAAATCGGCCTGCTTCACGCTATTATCGACAGCGGCTGGAGACTCCACCCCAGGAAGCTGAATACAGTTATTTTTTCTTTTCCAGGTGGCCGCCGAATTCATAACGCATGGCAGAGAGTAGCCTGTTGGAAAAGTCGTTTTCGCCGCGCGAAGTAAATCGCTGATACAGCGCGGCGCTGAGTATCGGAACCGGTACCCCGGATTCAATGGCTGCCATACTGGTCCAGCGACCCTCGCCAGAATCAGAGACCTGTCCCTGGAAACCCTCCAGGCCTGGATCGTCATGCAATGCGTCTGCGGTGAGATCCAGCAGCCAGGAAGAAATTACACTGCCACGACGCCATACTTCGGCCACCTCAGCCACATCAATATCGTACTGAAAGGCCTCAGGATCTCGTAAGGGTGTGGTTTCGGCATCAATCTCAGCGCGGTGTTTACCCACATTCGCATAGCGTAGAATATTGAAGCCTTCGGCATAGGCGGCCATCAGGCCGTATTCGATGCCATTATGTACCATCTTGACAAAATGCCCCGCGCCGCAGGGTCCACAATGCAAGTACCCCTGCTCGGCAGGCCTGGGCTCGCTCTCGTTGCCAGAAGTTCGCGGTATCTCACCCAGACCAGGCGCCAGCGCGCTGAATACAGGCGTGAGACGTTGCACAGGCTTATCCTCACCGCCGATCATCAGACAATACCCTCGTTCCAGACCGAGTACCCCGCCGCTGGTACCGACATCCAGGTAATAAACGCCCGATGATTTAAGGTGCGCCCCGCGAACAATGTCATCCTTATAATAAGAATTGCCCCCATCGATGAGGGTATCGCCCGCCGTCACTTCCTGCTCCAGGCTCTCAATGACATTTTCGACTGCGGCCGCCGGTACCATGATCCAGATCGCACAGGGCTTATCCAGCCTGGCCACCAAATCGGCAAGATTCGCCGCTCCAGTCGCACCTTCTGTCTGCAGGGCGCTTACCACCTCCGAGTTGTGGTCAAACACCACACACTCATGACCCGCGCGCAACAGGCGTCGAACCATCGCCGCGCCCATACGTCCCAAACCCACCATACCGAGTTGCATTAACCCTTCTCCTTATTTTGAAATCTGTAAACCTGGCCGTCCTCGACTACCGGTCAGCCAGTCCCGTGCGTATCAATTCAGACAACTGCTCGAGAGCCGCGACGGTGTCCGTGCCCAGATGTACGCGCAAGGCGCGCCGACCACGATCCGCCAGCACCTGGAAATCACCTTGCGCCTGAGCCGCCTTGACGATGCCGAAAGTGTAGCTGTGGCCCGGCACAGGGATGTCCTGTGCATCATCGCAGGTCAGTTGCAGGAACACTCCGCTGTTGGGTCCCCCTTTATACGCCTGGCCGGTCGAGTGCAGAAAACGCGGACCAAAACCCAGACAGGTGGCGACCCGGCAACTGTCGCGCACCTGATGACGAATCGTCTCCAGTATGGACTGGTGCTTGTCATTGAGCCGATCAAGATAGGCCAGCAAAGCAAAATAATCTCCCGGGTGAATACGCTGCAGGTGCGCGCCCAGCCAGTCCGCCAGTGTTGCCTGGCCCCCCACCATCACGCGTAGCGCCTCGGCATTTTTTTCATCGGCGTACAGGCTCAGGTGTGAGTCCACCGCCAGCGGGGTTTGTGCCGGTAATGCACCCGAAGTTTCATACGCCTCCATCAAGGTGCTTGTGGCTATCTTGCTGGCCTCAACATCGGGCTGATCGAACGCGTTGATGGCGATTTCCGCGCTGGCAACCGCCGTCGCGAACTGCCAGCGAAACATCTCCTGACCGAGATCGTAGATATCGGTCACAGCAAGTCGCACCACCGCCTGATCTGCTTTTTGTAGAGCTTCGACGGTAGCATCCTGCTGCGGATCGGGGTCGCTCTCCAGGCGCAGGTAGACGAACAGACGGTCATCACCACAGGCTTGTGGCACAGCCGGCCGTTCATCGACCACGGGAATGATGCCTTTGCCCTCTTTGCCGGTGGATTCCGCCAGTAGTTGTTCGAGCCAGGCGCCGAGTGCGGCGATGGCCGGTGAGAGGACGAGCGTCACCTTGTCACGCCCCTGTACCGCCGCCTGGCCCAGCACTACGCCCAGCAGGACACCGGGATTATCCCGTGCCGGCACGGAAGCGGCGCAAGCCTCCACCATTTCCAACGTACTACTCAGCAGTTTAGCGACGTCTATGCCCGAAAATGCCGCTGGCACGAGGCCGAAATTGGAGAGGGCGGAATAACGTCCTCCAATGCCAGGCTTGCCATGGTAAACGCGCCGAAAACCGGCCGTATTCGCAAATTTCTCCAGTTTCGAACCGGGATCGGTGATGACGGCGAAGTGCAAAGGAGCCTGTTTGTCACCGATCTCCTTACGGATACGATCAAAAAAGTACGCCATCAGGATATTCGGTTCCAGTGTGGATCCAGACTTGCTGGCAACAATGACGCCGGTGCGTTGTAGGTCGATGGAGGATTCTATGCGCTGGATCTGCGCCGGATCGGTAGAATCCAGGACATGCAGGTGCGGGTGCTCCGAGCGCACACCGAATACCCGGCGGAATACCTCCGGCGCCAGGCTGGAACCCCCCATGCCTAGCAATAGTACATCGGTAAAATAATGACCTTGTGCAAAACGACCCAGTCGGCGTAGGTCTCCCAGATGTTCAAACTGGTCCTCGGCAATATCCAGCCAGTCGAGCCAGCGGTTTTCATCGTGACCGGTCCACAGGCTGGCATCGCGCGCCCACAAACGGCGGGCCTTGTCGTTATCCGTCCAGTCGTCCAGCGCCCCGTTTGCCGCCTGTTGCAGAGTGTCCGGCAGTACTGACGTCTGCGAGGCAGACCTCGGGATCCGTGCGCCCTGCAGTGTCTGTGTCACCGCATCAAGCAGTTTTTCGTAAGCGGCAACAAAGCTGTCCAGACCCTCGTTCAACAGCGTGTCGGTCACGTCATCCAGTGAGATGCCTTCGTCTTCCAGCGCCGCCAAATCAGCCTGCGCCTGATCTAAATCATCTTCCAGGTGCGCATGGGCTGAGCCGTGATCACGAAAAGCATCCAGGGTGGCGGGTGGCACAGTGTTGACAGTATCTGCTCCAATCAGAGATTCTATATAAAGTACGTCGCTATAGGCCGGATTTTTGGTACCGGTACTGGCCCACAGCAGCCGTTGAGTGCGCGCACCATGAGCGGCGAGCGATTCCCAACGTGGGCCACTGAACAGATCTTTGTATTGCTGGTAAGCAAGTCTGGCATTGGCCACAGCCGCCCGGCCCTTAAGCGCCTGTAGACGGGCGGCATCCGACGTGCCAGCGGCTGATTCGATTTTTTCATCTAGCAAATGGTCCACGGCGTTGTCAACGCGACTAACAAACATGCTGGCCACGCTGGCAACCTTTGACAAATCACCCCCGGACTTATCCAGGCGTTCCAGCCCTCGCAGGAATGTCTCAACCACTTGTTCATAGACCTTGCGCGAAAACAGCAGTGTGACATTGACGTTGAGACCTTCGCCCAACAAGATTTCGACTGCGGATAAACCCGCCTCGGTAGCCGGCACCTTGATCATCAGGTTCTCGCGATCGACGGTACGCCACAGATGGCGCGCCGCGTCAATCGTGGCTGTGGTGTTATGGGCCAGACGCGGCGAAACTTCCAGGCTCACATAGCCATCCCGGCCCTGACTTGCACGGTAAACCGGGTGCAGGGTATCGGCGGCATACTGAATATCACCGACCGCGATCCGTTCATACACAGACTCGGCATCACTATCCGGCAATTTCGCCAGATCCCGGATGGTCTCGATGTAATCGTTGCTACCGGCAATCGCCTTCTCGAATATAGCCGGGTTGGATGTCACCCCCTTGATGCCGTCATCGTCCATCATACGTTCGAGACCGCCATAAACCAGCAAGCTGCGGCGAATGTAGTCCAACCAGACTGACTGGCCGGTTTTTTCCAGTTGTTTTACCGGGTTCATTATTTCCTCCTATGAAGTGAACCGTAAACACGGCGGGTAGATACCACCGACTTTCCCGAGTCGCGGGCATAGTCAATGTCAGCTCTGAGTCCCGACAGGCAAGTTGTCGTCAACGCACATGCAGCATACATGGTCGGGAATATCGATCCTGTATAGAATGCCCGGATCAAACATGAAGACCTGGGCATAATGGTAAACGAACGTGTGTTTCCCAGGTCATGACGACTATAGCTGGCAGAATACTCCTGCTTCGAGTTCGATGCAGCAAAAAAGTTCCTGCGCACATTAGGACAGGCCGCCCCTGCTGCCTGTGTCATGATCGCCTCATGTCAGGGGAAACCGGGCTTGATTACGCCGAATCGACACGGGCTGAATACAGGCACCATTCCGCTCCCTCAGGCCATGATCTATCCGCTCAAAAACGGGGCGGCGTTCGCAGGAGTTTCTGTATTTGTGCTACGCTTACTATTGATGTAATCAATCACAATAGCAAAACAACAGAGCAATGAAGTTTCCACGAAGCTGATTTATTTCAAGGAGGTTAAATCTATGTGGAAGTCAGTGGTGACAGGTTTGTGGCTATTGTCAATTATCGCAGTTGCGGCCGCAAAACCCTTGATTCTGTCCGCCCCACCGCGTGAAAATCTTGAGAAAGGAGTCGAACAGTACAAACCCATTGCTGATTTTCTGACCAATCTGCTGGGTAAACCTGTCGTGTATCAACATCCGGACAGTTGGCTGAGCTATCAGCGCGACATGCGCGCCGACAAATACGATATCGTCTTTGATGGCCCCCACTTCGTTTCCTGGCGAATCGAACATCTGGGCCATAATGCCCTGATCAGACTGCCGGGCAAGTTACAGTTTTATCTTGTCAGCCATAAAAATGATCCTGATATAAAGACGTCCAATGATCTGATTGGTAAACGCATCTATGGCATTTTGCCGCCCAACCTGTCAACCCTCAGTATATTGGCACATTTTAGCAACCCGGTGCGCCAGCCGATTATTCGTGGCATCAGGGGCGGGATGTGGAAAGTCTACGCGGCTTTTAAACAGGATCAAAATTCTGCCGCAATATTTCGCACGACTTTTTACAAAAAAAAACTTACGCAGGAAGACAGACAACAAATGAACATCCTTTACACCAGCGAGCCATTGACCAACCAGGCTATCACCACCAGCAAGCGTATTAACAAAGCCGAGCAGAAAAAAATCAGGTATGGGCTGCTTAAAACGAAAGGCGGCCGCATGGCCTTAAAAAGGATACTCAAGCGTTTTGGCGGCAAGGCCAAAGGATTTATAAGCGCCCGCAATAGTGAATATAAAGGCGATAATTTGTTGCTGGAAGGAGTCATATTCGGCTGGTGAAATAAAATGCACCGCACCCGCCTGATAGAGGAAAAGCATATTTCGGCCAGCATCACGGAATAGGGTTTGGGCGCTGGAGAATCGGGTGTGCCGGCATTGGCAGACGGGCATTCCGGTACTGAGGCCATTATCGATGATCTGGTCTGAGTGATTTATTTTTTATGCCCGTACGGCTGCAAAGCCCTTGTACTCTAAGCTTTTAATACCCATAACAAAGCTCTAATGCTACCCTCCCTGAGATTGCCATAATATTTTAGTCACAACAAGGATAGACTACGTGGAAGAAATCGATTTACATCAGCCTGAACTCTATATTAATCGTGAACTCAGCTTGCTTGAGTTCAACCGGCGAGTGCTGGAGCGTTCCACGGATGAACATTTGCCGCTGCTCGAACGCCTGCGCTATTTGTGTATTTCCAGTACCAATCTGGATGAATTTTTCGAAATACGCGTGGCCGGACTAAAAGAGAAGGTTGACGTACCCGGCAGTCACAACACACCGGACAAGGTGTCTGCGGCTGAAAATCTTAAGGCTATCCGTGCAATAACCCTTGACCTTGTCGAGAAACAGTACCGGGTACTCAACCATGAACTTTTCCCGCTGCTGGAAAAGGAAAATATTCGTTTTATCCGCCGTAGCGAATGGACCGATGCACAGGAAGAATGGTTGCACCGCTATTTTGAAGAAAGTCTGTTACCCATGCTTACCCCGATGGGGCTGGATCCCGCACATCCCTTCCCGCGCATCATCAACAAATCCCTGTCGTTTATCATTTCACTGCAAGGCAAGGACGCCTTCGGTCGCGACAGCGGCATGGCTGTGGTCCAGGCGCCCCGTTCCCTGCCTCGCCTTATTCGGCTCCCCCCCAGCGAAGTCGGCAATGGTGAAGATGACTATGTCTTTCTCTCCTCCATCATCCATGCCTATGTCGGTGATCTGTTCCATGGCATGAAAATCACCGGCACCTACCAGTTCCGAATCACCCGTAACAGTGATTTGTTTGTCGATACTGAAGAGGTGGATGATCTCCTGCATGCGCTGGAAGGTGAACTCCTGTCTCGTCGTTACAGCGATGTGGTGCGCCTGGAAGTCGCCGATGATTGTCCTGATGATATGATCTACTTCCTGCTGAAAACCTTCCGTCTCAAAGATGATGATCTCTATCGCGTTGATGGTCCGGTTAACCTTAATCGCCTGTTACAGATATGCGATCTGCCGGATAAGTCCAATCTACGCTTTCAACCCTTCACCCCCGGCTTGCCGGCTAAACTGCGAAATAATCCGGATATTTTCAGCGTGATCAGCAAGCAGGACATTCTGCTGTTTCATCCCTTCGAGTCCTTTCTGCCCTTTATCGACTTCCTGCGTCAGGCCTCCACCGATCCCCAGGTGCTGGCCATCAAGCAGACCCTTTACCGCACCGGCCCCAAATCGGTGGTCGTTGATGCCCTGGTGCAGGCCGCGCGCAATAGCAAGGAAGTGACTGTCGTGATTGAAATCCGCGCCCGTTTTGACGAAGCCGACAATATCACGCTCGCCAACCGCCTGCAGGAAGCCGGCGCCCACGTGGTTTACGGTGTGGTCGGCTATAAAACGCATGTCAAAATGGCGCTGGTAGTCCGGCGTGAGGAAGCTGGTCTGAAACAATATGCCCATCTCAGCACAGGGAACTACCACCCGCGCAATGCGCGCATTTACACCGACTACGGCCTGTTTACCGCCGACAAAGCGGTGGGTGAAGATGTCCATAAGGCGTTTATGCAACTTACGGGGCTGTGCATGGTATCCCGCCTTAACAAGCTGCTGCTTTCACCTTTTACCATGCATCAGGCGGTGCTGGAGAAAATTCAGCGCGAAGAAAAACACGCGAAAAAAGGATTACCGGCGCGCATTATTGTCAAAATGAACGCACTGATCGAACCCAAGGTAGTTCGCGCACTCTATCAGGCCTCCATGGCCGGGGTGAAAATCGATCTCATCATCCGCGGCATCTGCCGCATTCGTCCCGGCATCAAGGGTATCTCAGAGAATATTCGCATCCGCTCTATCGTGGGCCGTTTTTTGGAACATACCCGGGTAATGTATTTTCAGAACAACGAGAAACCGGAAATTTATTGCGCCAGCGCCGACTGGATGGAACGCAACTTCTTTCAGCGGGTTGAGCTGGCTTTCCCTATCGCCACCCGGAAACTCAGCGATGAGATCATCCGGCATCTGGACTATTATTTGCGCGACAACACCCAGGCATGGATACTGAATACGGATGGTAGCTACACGCGGTTACAGCCCGATAAGGAGGAGCCTTTCTCGGCCCAGCAGCAATTACTGAGTGAACTGTCCGAGCATTGACGTATCAATCTCTAAAAGAAATATCCGCCAATGAACGCCACTATTTTATGTTGATGTGCCTAAAGCACAGAATACAACCATCAATTCTTTTGCCGTACATCCACACCGGGTATATGTTTTTAACGCTCTATGCAGGGTGTGCTGCTGATTAATGATGGGTTTCGCTTCGCTCTACCCATCCTACTCGTCTACGGTTCTGTAGGATGGGTAGAGCGAAGCGAAACCCATCATTCTACGGAGTGAGTAGTTACCTTTTGCCCTTATTTGCGGACAGATAAGCGTTTGACCTTTAAAACATATTCGCGGGAATTCCCCAGATTTAAGATACCAACCGGCTCTGTTTGTTCATTGCGGTGACTTCTGTTTGCATGAGCGTTTTCCATTCTGTATAGCGTGCCTGCAATGCCGCATCGGGCTGTGGCGTAAACCATATCCCGATGTCCGTTTCCGGCCAGTGTTCGGGGCGCTCTGCCAGCAGAAAGACGATGCCACGTGCGGTGGCTTCGGTTTCCCGGGGTCGATAGACCGGCAGGTAGGAGAGATCGGCGAGCCGCTGACAGAGGCCGTCGATCTGTGCCAGCCCACCGGTGATCTGGATCTGTTCGGGCGGTGAGGAGAGATGGTGCATTTTTTCGAGGTTGATGTTGAGCAGAAAAATAATGCTTTCGGCCACGGCCACGGCCTTTTCCTGTTTGCCGCCCTGACCATAAAATCGGGATTTAAAATCGGCAATCCACCAGGGGGAACCCAGGCCACCGATACCGTTGAGGAAAACCGGCGGTTGGTCTGTCTGTTGTAACCAGCCGGAAAGTTGTTCAAAAATATTTTCGATACCCTCCTGATGGGCCAGCCATTTTAGCGCTGAAGCGGCGCTATTGACGGCACCTTCGAGGACATAGTCACAGTCTTTATTCTCTTTTTGCAGAACCAGACTGGTGAGCAGGTAGCTGCTGAAAATACGCGCCATACCTGAAGGGCGGGAGACAAAGGCGCCAGTGCCGATGTTAACGTAGGCAGTATCCGGCTGTACCGTACCATAGGCATAGATGGCCGTGGATTGATCGCCGTTAAGCAGGCGCAGGGGAATGGAAATATCCCCTATTGTCAGGTTGCCAAAGGTATACAGGTTGGGTACCACCGTGGGTAGCGCCTCTGCGGGCAGGCCGAAGAGTTTGAGCAGTTCAGGATCCCAGTCGCGGCTGCGAATATTTAGCAGTTGGGTGCGTGAGGCATTGACCGGATCGGTGAGCAGGGGCTGTTCGTCCAGTAGTCGATAAATAATAAAGCTGGCCATGGGGCCAAAGGCCAGGCGTCCTTCATCCGCAGCCTGTTTTACTTCGGCGATATTATCCAGGCACCAACGCAGTTTGCTGGCGCCGCAATGGGAATTCAGAAACAGACCCGTGCGCTGGTGAATTATCTCGGTCTGGGGTTTAAGCCGTTGCAGCCATTGATGGGCGCGGCGATCCTGCCAGCCTAGAATGGGCATTAGCGCCTCGCCTGTTTGCTTGTCCCAACAGGCGATATTCGAGCGCTGGGTAGCAAGGCCGGCGGCGCTGATATTGTGGCGGCGTTCGCCCAGAGTATCCAGCACCTTTTCGATAGCGCGCCGGATCGATGCCAGCAATTCTTCGGCGGGGTATTCCACACGATCATCGTTGGGTTGCCGGGCTTCCAGGGATTCTCGGGCCTGAGCGATAAGCTGGCCCTGGTTATCGAAGACCATGGCGCGGCTGGCCTGTCCCCCTTGATCAAGACAGAGATAGAGATTATTGATAGCGGTAAAGTCCTGTGACATTTTTACTGGTTGTGGGTTAGCTAAATAATAGCACTTGTGGGTTACAGATATTTTGCAATAAGTGCATGTTCGTAGTTGGCCGGGGGTAGAGGAATACGCACCTGGTAGCCACCGCCGGGGGCTTCTTGCATAGCCTTGCCGTGCAGATCCTCCATCTGTTCCAGTAGTAATTCATGATTGCCGCCAGGGTTGATGATCTCCAGCCGGTCACCACAGCCGAATTTGTTTTTGACTATTACTTCGGCCAGTCCACGCTCCTGATCGTAGTGCTGTATTTCGCCGACGAACTTCTGCGCATGGCTGACAGAGTGGCCGGTGAGATAATTCTGGTAGTCCTGATCGGCGTGGCGCTGATAAAAACCTTCGGTGTAGCCACGGTTGGCCAGACCGTCCAGTTTGCCCAGCAGGTTCGAATCAAACTGCCGCTCGGTAAGTGTATCATCAATGGCCTGCCGGTAGATCTGCGCGGTGCGGGCAACGTAATAATGAGACTTGGTGCGGCCTTCGATTTTGAAGGAATTGATGCCCATTTTTGTCAGCCGATTAATATGGCGTATGGCGCGTAAATCACGCGAATTCATAATGTAGGTGCCGTGCTCATCCTCGAAAATGGGCATGAGTTCGCCAGCCCGGCCCTGTTCTTCGATGAGATAAACCTGGTCTGCGAGCGGATGACGCGTGGGTTTTTCTGTTTTGGCCGTGCCCAACGACGGGGTCTGCTGCATGGCGCCAAAGGCGTCAAAATCAATTTTCTGTGCATCGCCACAGTCGTCGTCTGCTGATGATTGCAGCGTGTATTGCCAGCGGCAGGAATTGGTGCAGCTGCCCTGGTTGGGATCGCGGTGGTTGAAGTAACCGGACAACAGACAGCGTCCCGAATAGGCGATACAGAGTGCGCCATGAACAAACACTTCCAGTTCGATTTCCGGGCAGCGCTGACGGATCTCTTCGATCTCATCCAGTGACAGCTCGCGGGAGAGAATGATGCGTTTGATGCCGAGGCTTTGCCAGAATTTTACCGTCGCCCAGTTTACCGTATTGGCCTGCACTGACAGATGAACGGGGATCTCGGGCCAGCGTTCACGCACCATCATAATGAGGCCGGGATCGGCCATGATCAGCGCATCGGGTCCCAGGGCAATCACCGGTTCCATATCGGCGATATAGGTTTTAAGCTTGCTGTTGTGCGGCATTAGGTTGCTGGTGAGAAAGAATTTTTTCCCCAATTGGTGTGTTTCAGCGATGCCGCTTTCCAGATTCTGCAGGGTGAAATCGTTATTGCGTACGCGCAGGCTGTAACGGGGCTGGCCGGCATAAATGGCATCGGCGCCATAGGCAAAGGCATAGCGCATATTTTTCAGGGTGCCGGCAGGCAGCAGCAGTTCGGGACGGGTTTGCATGGCTAGAGGGTCAATTCGGGATTTAATCTCTTTCTTAGGGTGTCATTCCCCGCTGCTTGCTGCGGGGTAGTTTATTGAAAAAATCAAAATCCGATTATACGCCATGCGGCTAAAAAAGAATGGTATCTTCCGTTTGCGCTCACGTTATCCGTTTCATCCGGGTTAAGATAAAATTCTACTCCGATTAGTCAGATTTGTTTTTATATGCCTTTATCACTGATTCTGCCGCATTCCCCGCCCGATTATGCTTTGCGCATCAGTCCACGGTGCAAACGGGTGCTGATTAAAATTAATCCCTTAGGCCGGGTGGAGGTGGTGATTCCCCCGAATTTCGATCCGTCTCAGGTACCGGCTATTTTAGAGCAGCGCCAGCGCTGGCTGGATACACATCTGGCCAAATTGAAAGCCCGCTGGGCCGAGGCACCGCACGAACATGCGCTACGACCGGCGCAGGTCCATCTGCGGGCGCTGGATCGTTGTTGGCAGGTGGACTATGTGTCTGGAGCAAGCCAGCAGCTGCGCTTGCAACCGGGCGGGGGATACTTGCAATTACGTTATCCGCAGATCGCAGAAGCTGAAGCGGATGAGCTGATCAGTAAGCGCTTGCAGAAGTGGTTGAACGAGCAGGCGCGACAGTATTTATTACCCTGGCTGGCGCAGACGGCGGCGGAACTGGGGCTGGGCTACACAAAGGCTTGTATTCGTGCGCAGAAAACCCGTTGGGGCAGCTGTTCAGCCCGTAAGGCGATTAATCTGAACAGAAACCTGCTCTTTCTGCCACCGCCTCTGGTGCGCTATTTGCTCGTACATGAACTCAGCCACACTCGACACATGAATCATTCAGCGCAGTTCTGGCAACAGGTATCGAAATATGAACCCGGATATCGGCAGCTGGATGCAGAGCTGGGACAGGCAGGAAAGTATCTGCCACGCTGGGTGTATGTGTGAAATACCGGGACTGAAATTAAGGAAGTTCTTGTTTATTCAGTGATTCTTAAAAAAAGTCTTGAAATCAACCGCTAAGTAAGTGCATATTTGGTTAAAATATGCAGGAGAGGAAATAGTAATGCAGGCCACCGCCGTCATTGAACGCAGAGAGGAATCACACAGCAAGCTTCGCGCCCTGCTGGAATCCAGAACCCAAACACTATCATTGTTAAGTGAACTGGTAGCCATGCGACCGTTCAAGCCAGAGCCTGATGTACAGGCTTTGTTGCAGGAGTACTGCGAATCGCTGGTGGACTACACAGCCAGCGCCCATTTCCAGCTTTATAGTTATATTGAGGAAGGCACGGAACGGCGCGCTTCAGTTATGGAACTGGCGGAGGCGGTATATCCCAAAATTACCGCAGCTACCCAGCATATCCTGGATTTTAATGAGAAATATGATTGTGTTGATCAGTGTAACAATCTGGTTAGCCTGGACGATGATCTGTCGCAGCTGAGTGAAATTCTGGCCAACCGGATTCAGGACGAAGATCGGATCATCGAGTTGCTCACTCAGGAACGGGACGAGTAGCGAAGCCAGACCGGCCCACTCTTCAAGCGCACAGTTGTAGAAACAGGGAGGTCGCTGCCTGATATTGGGTGGCGTATTTTTCCTCTTCACTGGCCAACTCCAGGATGGCCTGCTCCAGGCTTAATTCTTCTACTTCGTAGACAGGGAGGCCTGGCGGCTGCTCATTCATCGCTTTTTCTCCATAATACCTACTAAAAATATATAACAATTAATGTTATATATCAAGAAAAAGCCATAACTGTATGATTTTTTGTTTAAGTTGATCCTCTAGATCGTCTGGAATTGACGATTTTCACGTTTCCCTTCGCTGTTTGCGAGCTTCCGAAAGGTAGGCTCGGATATAGGCGGTGCGCCCTGTCTGATGACCAAAATAATAACCCGTATAAAAAATGCTCAGACAGATGAGGCTAAGCGTGGCGAATGTCAACATAATGGAAGTCCTGTGCTGATACGTCTGCTATACATATCGGTTATTGGTGCCACAGGTTGAGGCTGTAAATGAAATTGTGAGCAGGTTCACAAAAGTACGGGGGGGTATTGGGGGAGAGATTCGGGAGGCTCAGGTACAGTTTTCCAGGCAGGCGCGAGGAACGGGGTGGGCGGAAAGCC
>CAZQVV010000078.1:0-1973 GCA_964596835.1 uncultured Thiohalophilus sp.
TTCGACAAGCTTCCTTCGACAAGCTTCCTTCGACAAGCTCAGGACGAACGGTAGTATCTAAAGTATACGGGTATTCGGAACAGCTATTTAGTGCCAGCATAGATACAGGAGTAACAGGTTACTGAGCAGTAAAATGGCGCTGATCGCCTGCCAGACCTGCAGGGGGTTGCGCTTGATCAACGGCACCGCGTCCTGATTCACCAGGCCAGAGTCCGCCTGACTCAGGGCATGGATAAATTCAGACAATATGCTGAAGCGGTATTCGGGCTTGATATGCACGGCTTTTTCCAGCGCCCTGTCCACCCAGACGGGCACCTCCGGATTAAATTGTTTGATGGAACGATAGTTGACGCGGCGAAGATTACGGGCGGACAGCTCCTTGCCATAGGGGAGTTTTCCGCTTAGCAGTTCATAGGCGATCACGCCAAGTGAAAATATGTCCGAACGGTTGCTGGCCGGCTCGCCGATGTGATATTCAGGCGCGGTATAGTTGATCGTCCCCAGCAGATTATTGATTTCCAGTGGCGTGCTGATCTCTTCGATTCCGGCAATCTTGGTCGAGCCGAAGTCGATAATTTTCAGGGTGCCATGTTCATCCACCAGAATATTTTCCGGCTTCAGATCCTGGTGGATCATTTCCATGCGATGAAAGGCGCGCAGGCCTTGTGAAATCTGTTCAGTAAAGTCCCTGACCCGGCTAAGAGAAGGGCGCGGTTCATCCTCCATCCACTGACGCAGGGTGCGCCCTTCGATGTATTCACTAATATAATAAAGCGCGGTGCGCCTGCGTTTTACCTCCAGCACTTTCATTACGTGGGGATTATTGATACGCCGTCCCGCCCATTCTTCATGTAGAAAATGATGAATAAAATCGGGATCATCTTCATAGTTGACGGAAGGTGCTTTGAGCACCACGTACTGTTTTGTTTCGCTATCTTGCGCCAGGTAAACTTCGGTCCGCCGGTTGGAAAACAGGTGCCGCAGGATCTTGTAGCCATCCAGAATCATGCCTGCTTCCAGTGGTGGTGGAAAAGGAAGTTCGATCAGCCTGTCGTAAAATTCATTTTTATTTTCCGTGGGTAATTGTGCAATTCTGAAAATCTGGCAACTCAGATTGTCATTGCTTTTATTCGCCATGGCCTGCTGTACTATTGAATCGCAGGCAGCTTTTAGATCCGCCGGGTGATTTTTAAGGCAGATTTTTATATTCTGATCAGTGATGAATTCATAGACTCCGTCTGTCAGCATGACAAAGAGATCACCCGGCTCAAGCGGCAGCGAGCGATAGTCAATGTCAAGATGAAGTTCGATACCCATGGCACGGGACAAATAGGTTTTTTTTTCATTTACGGTGACGCGGTGATCTCGTGTGAGTTGTTCAAGATCGTTATTTCGCAGGCGGTAGATCCGGGTGTCGCCGACATGAAAAATATGCCCGGTATTGGACTTCAGCACCATTGCGGTCAGAGTCGTGACCATACCCTTATGACTGTCGTACCTGCGGCAGCCTTGCCCATGCAGCCAGTGATTGAGTGCGGAAAGAATCTTCTGGGCCGAGGTTTTTACCGACCAGCTTTCCGGTGTGCTGAAATAATCTTCCAGAAAACCACTGACACAGGCCTGGCTGGCGTCCTTCCCCGCATCACTCCCACTCATGCCATCAGCAATCACCGCTGCAATACCCTTGGTGCTTAACAGGGGACCTTCAGGTATATGGATACCACAGGCATCCTCGTTCTGGGGTTTAACGCCCGCGATGCTGGTGGAGGCGGATTTGATCGATAAAGAATATGTCAAGGTTTGTACTGTAGTTTGGGTTAATTCCTGTGCCCATATAGTAAACGCAAAGGCGTGACTGGAGCAAAGCGTAGGAAGTACCGAATGAAATTCGCAAAACGAGGTTCTCATGCTGCAAAGTCGCAGAGGCAATAATTGATGTTCTCTGCGCCTCTGCGTTCTTTGCGATAATTTAC
>CAZQVV010000078.1:2073-12459 GCA_964596835.1 uncultured Thiohalophilus sp.
GTGCCATCAGGCAGGATTTCGTGCATATGGCCTTTCGGCTCCTCCAGTAGCAGGGCTACGGCTACCAGGGTGATGACAGCCGTACCGGCAATGACCATGAAGAAAGTTTGGGTGCTGACAAACGACAGGACTGTGAGGAAGGTAACGGCGCCGACATTGCCGTAGGCGCCGGCCATACCGGCGACCTGCCCGGTAAGGCGGCGCTTGACCAGTGGCACCATGGCGAAAACGGCACCTTCTCCTGATTGTACGAAAAAGGAACAGGCCATACTGGCGATAACGGCCAGCCAGATAGGCCAGCCTGGGGTAATGTTGCTCATAATGAAATAGCCCAGCGCCAGTCCGGCGATCAGGATCAACAGGGTTTTCTTGCGGCCCAATCTGTCGCTAATAATCCCTCCGCCGGGGCGGGCGAAAAGATTCATGAAGGCAAAGCCGGACGCGAGCAGGCCGGCGGTCACGGCGGAGAGTTTAAAGGTGTCCATAAAAAACAGGGGCAACATGGAAATAACCGCCAGTTCGGAACCAAAGGTCACGAGGTAAGCCAGATCCAGTATCGCCACCTGTTTGAATTTGTACTTGTCAATCTCGGGAACGTCTTCGTAAAACACATGTTTATTAATTTGATAAACGCGAATGCTCTGGAATACGTAGATGCCAATGAGGACAGCATAAATTATGTCGCTCAGATCGCCAGACAGGATCTTGAGATTAGCGGGACCCAGTTTCCAGGTGAGGACGGCGAGCGCGGCGTACATGGGGATATTCATCAACAGATAGAGAAAAAAATCACCCTTGCTGGTGACTTCCATCGCGCCGGATTTTTTAGGTTTGAAATAGGTCGAGCCCTTCGGTGTATCGGAAACCGAGAAAAAGTAGACAGCCGAATAGACCAGCGTCAGTACGCCGGTAGTCGCCAGGGCGTAGCGCCAACCATTATCCCCGCCGTACAACAGCGCAATGGTCGGCAGGCTCATGGCGGCCGCAGCCGAACCAAAATTGCCCCAGCCGCCATAGATACCTTCGGCCACGCCCAGTTGTTTGACGGGGAACCATTCACTGACCATGCGAATGCCAATCACAAAGCCGGCGCCGACAAAGCCCATCAGAAAACGCATCAACAGAAGTTGGTCGTAGTCCTGAGCATAGGCAAAACCAAAACAAAGGAAACTGGAAATGAAGAGTAGCAGCGAATACATGCGCCGGGGTCCGAAGGCATCCACCAACATGCCGACGATGATTCTGGCTGGGATGGTCAGGGTAACATTGATAATGAGCAGTGCCTTGACCTGCTGATCGGTCAGATTAAAGGCTTCGCGCATGGCGCCCAGCAGGGGAGCATGATTGAACCAGACGAAGAAAGTTAAAAAGAAAGCAAACCAGCTCAGGTGCAAAATGCGGGTTTTTCCGCTAAAAGAAAGCAGATTCAGTTTGTCGGCATCGTTGGCCATGTCCATGTCTCCAGGAATAAGTTTAAATTTATCGCTTCCAAGCAAACATCATGCCGCATAACTAACCGCATGAAAAATAATAAGAAAAATTTTATAGTGTTGGAATTTTGCGCTTTTGTAGTGCATGAGGTGCAGGTAGATGCGGGCTAGCAAGCACTGGAGAAGCTGGCTTTTCATTTTCTTCTGAAAGCGCGTAGCAGCTCAGTTGGCAGGTGAAGGGCAGCGCATTACAACGTTGATGTGTTTCATGCTGTTAGATTCCAGACTGAGGCAGTTGACTGTGAAATTCAAACTAATGATGTTTAACCTGGAGGATGCTTGATCTCGAAGCATCCAGGTCGTCACTTGCACTATTTTTGTACATGAATTCAGATCTATAGGGATCAAAATGCAATCTGAAAGCAATCATTCCAAAGAAAAACAGTGGGTTATATTTGGCTGTTATGGAAATTTGAAAATGGTACACAATTTGCACACGGTAAGCGTCATGCGTGGTGGGATCTGACCACGGAACAAAGAATATTGCTGGAGCTGAAAATGAAAGAAAGACTGGTGGTAATCGGAAACGGAATGGCGGGAATTCGCACGCTTGAAGAGCTGCTGAAAGTCGCGCCGGATGCCTATGACATTACCGTGTTTGGCGCCGAACCCTATTGTAATTATAACCGCATCATGCTTTCTCCGGTTCTGGCCGGGGAAAAGACCCTCGATGATATTATTCTCAACGATGATCAGTGGTATGCAGACAACAATATCAGCCTGCACAAGGGCACGCCTATTAACCGGATTGACCGTATCAAGCGCCGGGTCATCGCGGAGGATGGCAGCGAAGAAGCTTATGATCGCCTGTTGATTGCAACGGGCTCCAGGCCCTTTATCATTCCTGTCCCCGGTCATGATCTCGACGGTGTGGTGTCCTTTCGTGATATTCATGATGTCAATCAGATGCTGGATGCGGCCGCCAGGCATAAACATGCCGTGATTATCGGTGGCGGGCTGCTGGGTCTGGAAGCCGCCAATAGTTTGATGGAACAGGGCATGAGCGTCACGGTGGTGCATCTCACGGACACGCTGATGGATCGCCAACTGGACCGGTCGGCGGCGGAAATACTGAAGGCTTCCTTGCAGGATCGCGGCCTGAATTTCCTTATGCCCGCGCAGACTGAAGCCATCGTGGGTAAAGGGCGGGTGGAAAAAATTCGCTTCAGGGACGGCAGCGAAATTTATGCTGATCTGGTGGTGATGGCCGTAGGGATTCGACCCAACTTCGAACTGGCGAAAAGCGCGGGTATTCATTGTGAACGCGGCATCGTGGTCAGTGATACCCTGCAGACGTTTGATCCGCGCGTTTATTCTGTCGGCGAATGTGTGCAGCATCGTGGTTTGACCTATGGTCTGGTCGCGCCCCTGTTTGAAATGGCCAAAGTCTGCGCCAATCACCTGGCTAAATATGGCATAGGCCGCTATGAGGGTTCGGTAACTTCGAGCAAGCTGAAAGTGACCGGTATCGATTTGTTCTCAGCCGGTGATTTCACTGGCAACGAGTATACCGATGAACTGGTGTTTCAGGATGCTTCGCGCGGCGTTTATCGCAAGCTGGTGGTGCAGGACAATCGTATCAAGGGTGCAGTGATGTACGGTGATACGCTGGATGGCAGCTGGTATTTTGATCTTATGCGCGATGAAACGGATATCAGCGATATGCGCGAGAACATTTTGTTTGGTCAGGCGCATCTGGGCGACTCCGGTCATGGCGGTGAGGAAAGCCGGGTTGCCGCCATGGCGGATGACACCGAGATTTGTGGCTGTAATGGCGTCAGCAAAGGTGACATCGTTAGAGCGATCAATGACAAGAAACTCTTTACGCTGGAAGATGTGCGTGCGCACACCAAGGCATCGAGTTCCTGTGGTTCCTGTACCGGGCTGGTAGAAGCGCTGCTGGCCTATACTGTTGGCGGCGATCATTCCGTCGCGCCGCATCTGAAGCCCGTTTGCGGCTGTACCGATCTTTCCCATGATGAGTTGCGCAAGGCCATCATCGGACAGCAACTGAAATCTATCCCCATCACCATGCAGGCCCTGAACTGGAAAAAAGCCGACGGTTGTCCCAAGTGCCGCATGGCTCTGAATTACTATCTGCTCTGCGCCTGGCCAGCGGAATACGAAGATGCCGGTCAGTCGCGTTTCATTAATGAACGTGTGCATGCCAATATCCAGAAAAACGGTACTTATTCGGTTATTCCGCGTATGTGGGGGGGAGGCACCACACCCTCAGAACTCAGGGTTATTGCCGATGTGGCAGAAAAATATAATGTGACGACGGTTCATGTTACCGGTGGTCAACGTATTGGTCTCTATGGTTTAAAGAAGGAACAGTTACCCGGAATATGGAAAGATCTAGGCAAGGCCGGACTGGTCTCCGGTCACGCCTATGGCAAGGCCATGCGCACTGTCAAAACCTGCGTCGGCAAGCAATGGTGCCGCTTTGGTACCCAGGATTCCACACACATGGGCGTGGAACTGGAGAAACTGACCTGGGGTTCATGGACGCCGCACAAGTTCAAGCTGGCCGTCTCTGGTTGTCCGCGTAATTGTGCCGAGGCGACTATCAAGGATTTCGGCGTGGTCTGTGTGGATTCCGGTTACGAGTTACATATTGGTGGTAACGGTGGTGTGAAAGTACGAGCAACGGATTATCTTTGCAATGTCAGCACCGAAGAAGAAGTCAAAGAATACTGTGCCGCCTTTATGCAACTGTATCGTGAAAATGCGTATTATCTTGAACGCACCGCCCCCTGGGTAGAACGTGTAGGTCTTACCTATATCAAGGAAAAAATTCTTGAAGATGAAGACGGGCGCAAGGTGCTGTCAGAACGATTCCTGTTGGCGCAGGAATATGCGCAGGTCGATCCCTGGCAGGAGCGTGTTGAGGGTGCCGAGCAGCATGAGTTCGTGCCGATGAAAGAAATAAATAGTTAGCAAGGCTGTATGTAAATAACGCTGAAACGCAGAGACGCGGAAAAACGATATTGTTTCTCCGCGAACTTTGCGTTTATAAATGAAACATATTTAAACGGTAATGATTATGACTGATAACTGGATTGAAGTTGGAACAATAAACGATATTCCTCGTCAGGGTGCGCGGGTGGTGCGTGGCAGTAATGGTGATATTGCTGTATTCAGGACTAACAAGGATGAAATTTTCGCCCTGCGTGACAGGTGCCCACACAAAGGTGGCCCGCTATCACAGGGTCTCGTGCATGATAATAAAGTTTCCTGTCCTTTGCACAACTGGAATATCCGTCTGGACACCGGTCTTGCGGTGGCTCCGGATAAAGGTTGTGCCGCGCGTTATCCGATCAAGATTGAGGGTGATAAAATTCTGCTTTCACTGACGGTGAAATAGCCTCTTGGCAAGATGAGTAAATTTAACGCAAGGTCGCCATCCCCTATATGAAAATGAATCCCGATGCCGCTAAATATCAATATGCGGTTCGTATAGCGCCCATTGGCAATCAGGCCGTAGCCGCCGCGCGCAACCAGGCCGCACGGCGGCAATAAACGATGCGTAACGAAGTACAAACAACCTGCCCCTATTGTGGGGTTGGCTGCGGGATCATTGCCAGCCTTGATGAAAGTGGAAATGTAACAGTTAAAGGCGATCCCGATCATCCCGCTAATTTCGGTCGCTTATGTTCAAAGGGCGCGGCGCTGGCGGATACCCTGGGTAGCGATGGGCGGTTGCTGTCTCCGGAAATCGAAGGCACCCCGCATAACTGGGACAATGCGCTGGACTATGTCGCCGATCAATTCCGCAGCATCATCGACGAACACGGTCCGCAGGCCGTCGGCTTTTATGTTTCCGGTCAGTTGTTGACAGAAGATTATTATGTTGCCAACAAGCTGATGAAGGGTTTTATCGGCAGCGCCAATATCGATACCAACTCCCGTCTCTGTATGTCCTCAGCCGTGGCCGGTTACAAGCGTGCCTTTGGTTCGGATACGGTGCCCTGCGCCTATGAAGATCTGGAGCGGGCCAAACTGGTGATCCTGGCAGGTTCCAATACCGCCTGGTGCCATCCGGTTCTCTACCAACGCCTGGCCAAGGCCAAAAAGGAAAATCCGGATCTCATGGTGGTGGTCATTGACCCCCGCAGAACGCCCACCTGTGAACTGGCTGATCTGCATTTACCGCTCGCACCGGGTACCGATCACACCCTCTTCAACGGTCTGCTTGTCCATCTGTACGATACAGAGGAAAGCAACCCCCTGTTCATAGAAAATCATACCGAGGGCTTGCATGCGGCGCTGGCCATGGCCCGTGAAACGGCTGCTTCCGTTTCGAGGGTTGCCGAATCCTGTGGCCTCCTGCGGGATACAGTAAACCGCTTCTATAAATTGTTCGCCCGAACTGAGCGTGTCGTGACCGTGTTTTCCCAGGGTATCAACCAGTGGTCATATGGGACGGACAAGATCAGCAGCATTATTAATTGTCACTTGCTGACCGGGCGTATCGGTCGCCCCGGCATGGGGCCGTTTTCCTTTACCGGGCAGCCCAATGCCATGGGCGGGCGTGAAGTAGGGGGGCTGGCCAATCAACTGGCGGCGCACATGAATATAAACGACGCCGCAGATCGTGACCGGGTTAAACGCTTCTGGCGTGCAAAGAATATGGTGCAGGCTGAAGGGCTGAAAGCGGTAGATATGTTTCGTGGCATCGCTGAGGGGAAGATAAAGGCGCTGTGGATCATGGCAACCAATCCGGCCGTCTCCCTGCCGGATAACCGGATGGTGCGTGAGGCGCTGGCAAAATGTGAATTTGTGGTGGTATCGGATTGCATGCGAAAGACTGATACCACCGCGTTTGCCCACGTTCTTCTGCCAGCCCAGACCTGGGGGGAACGGGAGGGAACCGTAACGAATTCGGAACGGCGTCTGTCCCGGCAGCGGGCATTTATCCCTGCCCCGGGTCAGGCGCGGGCAGATTGGTGGATTATCTGCGAAATCGCCAAACGCCTGGGTTTCGCCGAGGCTTTTTCCTACCAGGAGCCGGTGGATATTTTTAATGAGCACGCGGCCCTGTCGGGGTTTGAAAATGAAGGTCAGCGTGACTTTGATATCAGTGCGTTGGCCAACTTAAGTGATCATGAGTACCAGAATTTTCAGCCACGGCAATGGCCGGTCACCGTCGAGCAGCCTGGTGGTACCCCCCGGATGTTCAGTACCGGACGCTTTTTCACGGACAGCGGCCGGGCACGATTCATCGCGGTGGCGGCAAGCGCACCTGCGAATTTGCCGGATGAGCATTATCCCCTGCGGCTGAATTCAGGGCGGGTGCGTGATCACTGGCATACCCTGACGCGTACGGGCAGGTCTGCACGTCTGTCGGCCCATATTTTTGAACCCTTTGTCGAACTGTACACCGCCGATGCAAAAGACAACGGCATCAGCGAAGGCGAGCTACTTCGAGTACATAGTCGCTGGGGTGAAGCCATTGTTCGTGCGCGGCTCAGTGACGATCAACCAGCGGGCAGTGTGTTTATGCCCATGCATTGGAATGATCAGTTTGCCAGTCAGGCCGGTGTTAATGCTTTGGTCAATCCCGTGACTGATCCTGTCTCCGGGCAGCCGGAATTCAAGCACACCCCGGTACAGATTGAAAACTATGAGGCCAACTGGTACGGTTTTATCCTCTCGCGTCGGCGGCTGGAGATGAGCCAACTGGACTACTGGGCCTGTTCGAAGGGGACAAACCTCTGGCGTTATGAAATTGCGGGTAAAGGCACACCCGAAGATTGGGCAGGCTGTGCCCGCCGGTTGCTCTGTCAGGCCGCGGAGAAGGTGGAGTGGATAGAATATCTTGACAAGAGTCAGAGCCGCTACCGCGCCGCGCGAATCGAAGATGGCAGGCTCGAAAGCTGTATCTTCATCGGCCCGGAAACAGGCTTGCCGGATCGAGAATGGTTGTCAAAATTATTTCTGGATCAACGTCTTGATGATAATGAGCGTAATAGTCTACTAACCGGGCGTCCGGTTAACGCCGAACAGGATGGCGGTCGGATCGTTTGCGCCTGTTTCAGCGTGGGTGCTAAAACCCTGGAAAAGAGCATCCGCGAACAGAATCTGGAAACGGTAGAAGCGGTGGGTGAGGCCCTGCGGGCGGGAACAAACTGTGGTTCCTGTATACCGGAAATCAAGGGTATTATTTTTTCGGTTTCTAAAACCTGAGGTATCCTCACGAAAATTTTCTAAAAATCGAAATCTTATCTGTCCGCAAATGAACGCTAATAAACGCAAAAATAGTCGTAACTATTCAGCCCAGTAGGGTGGGCACGATTTTTGTGCACCACGGGCACTTCCTCCGGTCGCCCACGCGGAACATCATGCTGTTCGATTGTCTGTTAACCGGGGCATTTTTTATATTCTGTCCCATAAGCCGAATGGCAGTGATTCGGTGGGCACTTACACCGTGCCCACCCTACGTTATTAGATTCTATTGAAAATTATTCTGAATAGACAACAAATATTCATTGTTAGAAATAATAAAACCATCCACTCTGAATTAAATATTAATTATGGTAAATGATATGAATACAAATAGACTAAAAAAAATCAAGTCATTAAATCATGAAGTAAATGAGTTTCATCCTATTTTAAAGGAGCTATTTGGTCGATTACCGAATATTACAAAAGTTGATTATACTCATGGCATTAATGAGATGGGGGCTGATTTTATATTAAGTAAATTTGATGAAACACTTTCCAAGACAGAATATATTGGCACTATAGTAAAAATTGGGAAAATTAGCCAAAACCATTCTAACATTGATTCACAAATTGAAGAATGTGAACTTGAACGAAAAATTGAAAGTGGAAAGAAAAAAATATATATAACTGAAATTTGGATTATTACAAACAACAGCATTTCACATCAAGCTAAAGAAAAAATACATCATAAGTATAACAATAAAAAAATCAATTTTCTTTCTGGAGACGATGTAACTGATCTCATTAATAAATATTATCCTGAATATTGGACTGATATTTCTGTAGAAATAGGTAAATTTTTAAGGTTAATTATTGATAAGTCTACCACTATAAGTAGTAAAATAGATATTCTGGATACATCATCATATGACAATGTTTTTATTAATCAAGAGTTAATGAATTTAAGTGAAAAAATTCATTTAGACCCTGGCCGTTCTAAACCACCAAAAAAACTAGATATTCAATCTGTTTTTGATAAAGATAAATTAATATTTATTGAAGGTGCTATGGGTACAGGAAAATCAAAACTATTAATTAAATTAGTAGCGGATTACTCAGAAAGTGAATCATTCAATACAACTAAAACAGTGCCATATATAACAACAATAAAAGAATATATTTCAGAGTTTGATGGTGATATAAATAACATACTAAATTTGATAGATGAGAATATAAACATTGAAGGAAAAAAATATTTAATCATGCTGGATGCTTTTGATGAATCTAATCTTGGAGATCTAGAAAAAATCAATATTCTCAAGGACATATATCAAGCTCTTAATGCTAGAGAAGACTGTATTATTGTCGTAACATCAAGACCATTTGAAAACCCAAATATAGAAACAGAAATTGATAAATATTTTACTCGGTATCAATTACTCCCTTTGACAACGAAACAAATAGTTAGTCTTGTGGATACCATATGTAGTAATTTAGATATTACAAGTCGCCTGCTTAGGGAGCTTGAAAATTCTCACCTTTTTAAGGTGTTACCTAAAACACCAATATCTGCAATTATTCTTGCAAAGTTATTAAGTCAAAACATTCAAGAAATACCATCTACAATGACCGAGCTTTATTCAAAATACACTGAATTAGTATTAGGAAGGTGGGATATAGATTTAGGATTGCAATCGCAAAATGAGTATGATGTACAATTTAATGTGATATTGGAAATTGCTAAATTTATTTTGGATAATGAACTGGATGAAATTTCACTTTCTGAAACTCTAGATATGTTTAATTCATATATAACATTAAGAAAGGTTAAAATAAACGAATCTGAATTATTTGATAAAATGATCTTAAATACAGAAATATTCAAAATTAACAAATCAAAAAAGACATTGTCTTTTATTCATAGAACATTTGCAGAATACTTTTATGCTTGTAGTTTTGATAGGGATCATACTGCAATAATAAGTCAAGACGTTTATAATTTATATTGGAATAATGTTTTCTTTTTTTATTTTGGGTTGAAAAAAGATTGTCCTGAATTAGTGCAGTCTCTTGAAAAAATCGTGTTTACTGAAGAAGAGGCTATGATTTCACAAATGTTCAGTAATGGAAATTTGTTATTAGCCGCATACCTTACACCGTACAATGTAATTGAAAAGTCAATTATAAAATCATATGGTGATGCTGGGAAATTATTTATTAACGTTATAAATGACAATGTATCAAATTCTTTAATTGTTTTACCTAAGCTGCATGTTTTGAGTATTTTTATATATAGCATGAGTTCATCCTATGGTTATGATTTTTTTGCTGAGGCATTAGAAAATCGTTCAATGGATATTTCAACTATTCATAATCCCTCAGATGAGCAATATGCTGAATTATTTCTTATAAATAGTACGCTGATTTCAATTGAAAAATTTATGTCCTTCGATAATATGGTAAATAACTATGGGGCAAAAATACCACAAGTACTACAAATAGGAATAAATCATAGCGTAGAAAGCAATACCACTTCTCCAGTCGTAAAGAAATTTATTAAGCTGCTTAAAAAGAAAATAAATAAAAATAAAACGTTAAGGGAGTCAGTTTCTGATATGTATAAAAAACCTATAAATGAGAAAGCTGCTTTAAAGTTTAAAGAAGGCACTTCAAAATAAATTTTATTTAAATTAATTATCTAATAATTATTTTAAGGAATATTTCTAAC
>CAZQVV010000079.1:0-12346 GCA_964596835.1 uncultured Thiohalophilus sp.
GTTACAGATCGATCCATGATCCACGCCCCTGTGTATTTCTGGAAGCCAAACTAAGTGAAATTAAAGGGGTCGGAGTGATTTAAAATAAATCACTCCGGTGGTCATCGCCTGTCAGCGATCATTTTCGCCAGAATGACGGCGTCAGGAATACCAGCAGGGTGAAGATTTCCAGTCGTCCCAGCAGCATGGCGAAGCACAGCACCCATTTGCCTGCGTCTGTCAGTGAGGCGTAGTTGAGCGCCACATCACCCAGACCGGGGCCGAGATTGTTCATGGTAGCGGCGACGGCGGAGAAGGCGGTTACCTGATCCAGACCGGTCATCATCATGATCAGCATAATGACGACGAAGGCGACGACATAGGCGGAAAAGAAGCCCCAGACCGATTCCACTACTCGTAGCGGCATGGCCTTGCCGCCAATCTTGATAGGGACAACCGCGTTGGGGTGAATGACGCGCATGATTTCGCGCAAGCCCTGGCGCAGCAGCAGCAGGAAGCGAATGACTTTCATACCGCCACCGGTAGAACCAGCGCAGGCGCCGATGAAACTGGTGAACATCAGTATGACCAACAGAAAATCTGGCCAGAGATGATATTGATAGGTGGTAAAGCCGGTGGTGGTACTGATGGAAACCACCTGAAAAATGCCGTGAATCAGGGTTTCGTGGTGGCTGGCGAACTGACCCTGATAATAAAGATAGCCCGTGGTGATAACACAGGCGACCAGCATGAGGGCGAAATAAGTTTTAAATTCAGAGTCGAACAGATAATTACGCAGGTTGCGTGTACGCCATGCTCTAAAGTGAAGGGCGAAGTTGATGCCGGACAGGAACATGAAAATGATGGCCACGACCTCTACCATGGGTTTATCAATAAAATAACCCATATTGCTATCGTGGGTGGAAAAGCCACCGATAGCGACGGTTGAAAAACTATGCGCCAGCGCATCGAAGGGACTCATGCCCGCCATCCAGTAACCGATACCACAGGCGACGGTCAGGGTCAGGTAGATAAACCAGAGCGCCTTGGCGGTTTCGGTAATGCGCGGTGTGAGTTTGCTGCCCTTGATGGGGCCGGGTGTTTCGGCGCGATAGAGTTGCATACCACCGATGCCGAGCATGGGCATGATGGCGACGGCCAGCACGATGATACCCATCCCGCCCAGCCACTGTAACTGTTGGCGATAATAGAGAATGCTTTTGGGAAGTTGATCGAGTCCTTGTAGCACCGTAGCCCCGGTGGTGGTCAGGCCCGAGAGCGATTCAAATACGGCATCGGTTATGGTCATGTGCGGGTGGTTGGCCAGTACGAAGGGAATCGCGCCGAACAGGCCCAACACCGCCCAGAACATCACGACCACCAGGAAACCGTCCCGCAGGTGCAGCTCCCGGCTCTGGTTTTTCACTGGCAGCCAGAGCAGGATGCCAGTGATCAGGGTGATGGCAAAGGTATAAATGAAAGGTTGAAGGCTGCCGTCCCGATAAATGATCGATACCAGCATGGGCGGCAGCATGGTGGCGCTGAATATCATCAGCAAAAGACCGACAATGCGTTGGATGACGAGGAATTGCATTTTTTAAGTGACGAGGAGCCAGGGCCTGGGGGCGAGGGAAGAAGTTTTACATCTGGGGTATCCCCACGAATATTTTTTTAAAAGCCAAACGCTTATCTGTCCGCCAATGAACGCGAATAAGGGCAAAAGCATGGATGGTTGTATTCTGTGCCTTAGGCACATCAACATAAAACATTGGCGTTTATTCGCGTTCATTGGCGGATATTTCTTTTATCTATTTAATTAAACATTATTTTGTGGGGATACCTCAGGGTTTACAGGCAAAGGCTCCCCAAAATGCCGCTTGCTGCGTGGCATAGTATCTTTCTATGTTCATGATAATTAGGGAAGCTCTGATTAATTCCTCCGTTCGTGGTGAACCCTTCGACTTCGCTCAGGACAGCCTTGTCGAACCATGAACGGGACCCTCGTAAAATCATTATGTGACACATTTAACCCTTCGACAAGCTCAGGGCGAACGGAATTAATCAGCGCTTCCCTGGTTCCTAAGTTTTAGTTCCTCAAATAAAAGTAATCCCGACCTGGAACAGTTTCTCTACCTGTGAGATGCGGTTCTTGTCGATCAGGAACAGAATCACATGGTCTTCCGGTTCGATGACGACGCCGTGATGAGCGATGATGACCTGACTGCCGCGCACAATGGCGGCAATGGTAGCGCCCTGGGGCAGTTTGAGTTCACCGAGGCTGCGGCCCACGACTCGGGATGAGTCCTTGCTGCCATGGGCAATCGCTTCGATGGCTTCGGCCGCGCCACGGCGCAGGGAGTGAACCTTGACCACGTCGCCGCGGCGTACGTGGGTGAGTAAACTGCCGATCGTGGATTGTTGGGGGGAGATGGCAATGTCGATGTCACCGCTTTGCACCAGATCGACATAGGCCGTGCGATTGATTAGGGTCATCACCTTGCGTGCTCCCAGCCGCTTGGCCAGCATGGAGGAGAGAATATTGGCTTCGTCGTCATTGGTCAGGGCGCAGAAGACATCGATATTTTCGATATTTTCTTCCTGTAACAGCTCCTCGTCGGCGGCATCGCCTAACAGCACCATGGTGTTATTTAGCTCGTTTGAAATGTCAAGGGTGCGGGCAGCATTGTGATCGATCAATTTGACCTGGTAGTCATTTTCCAGCGCCATGGCGACGCGTTTACCGATATTGCCGCCGCCGACGATCATGATTCGCCGGTAGGGGGTATCCAGACGCCGCAATTCACGCATGACGGTGCGGATATGTTTGGTGGCGGCGATAAAGAAGACTTCATCGTCGGCTTCAATCACCGTGTGGCCCTCGGGAATAATGGCGCGATCCTGACGATAGATGGCGGCCACCCGGGTTTCGACGCCGCGGGGCATATGGGCGCCAATTTCACGTAGCTCATGACCGACCATGGGGCCGCCGTAGTAGGCGCGCACGCCGACCAGTTGCACCTGGCCGTTGGCGAAATCCAGTACCTGCAGGGTGCCGGGATGCTGAATCAGACGTTGTATATAATCGGTAATGATCTGTTCCGGACTGATGAGGACATCGATCGGCAGCGCCTCCTGGCTGAACAGACGCTTGTGCTTCAGATATTCGATCGAGCGTACGCGGGCGATCTTGGTGGGTGTGTGAAAAAGGGTATAAGCCACCTGGCAGGCAATCATGTTGGTCTCATCGCTGTCGGTGACGGCGATGAGCATATCCGCATCATCCGCGCCGGCGCGGCTGAGCACATCCGGGTGTGAGGCGTGGCCGTAAACCGTACCCAGATCCAGTCTGTCCTGCAGGGCCTGTAGAGCGGCCTCGTTCTTGTCCACAATGGTGATGTCGTTGGCTTCACTGGTCAGGTTTTCTGACAGCGAACTGCCTACCTGCCCGGCGCCGAGAATGATGATTTTCATAGGGTCCGTTTGTTACTTGCGTTTGTTATCGGGGAAACGTAGGTTCATTTTTCCGTTGTATAGTGAGCCTGTTCGACCCGGCTCAGGAGTGGTTTTCCGAACCATGAACGGAGAATAGCGTGAACATTATAATGTTATATATTATACCCTTCGACAGGCTCAGGGCGAACGGAATTAATCAGAGCTTGCTTAGTTTTTGTTATCTTTTGGATCAATCCCGAGGCTTCGCAGTTTACGATACAGGTGAGTGCGTTCCAACCCGGCTATTTGTGCCACCTTGCTGACATTGCCGTTATTCAGACGTAACTGATGGCGTAGATAACGCCGCTCGAATTCTTCCCGTGCTTCGCGCAGGGGACGAGCAAAATCATCGGCTTCAGTGGTTGGGGTGTCCGAGGTGGCGGTCGAGCCTGGCTCAGGTGGTTTGCCCAATGCCAGGTCGACTTCTTCCAGCGTGATTTCTTCACCCTTGCTGATGATCAGCAGGCGTTGCACCAGATTTATGAGTTCGCGAATATTGCCTGGCCAGGGGTAGTTTCGCAGACGGTTCTGGGCGGCGAGGCTGAAATGACGGTAGGGCAGGCTTTCCTGATCAATGAAATAATGGCTAAAGTAAGCCAGTAATTCAGGTATATCCTCGCGGTGTTCACGCAGGGGCGGAATGTGTATCGGCACCACGTTGAGCTGATAATAGAGATCCTTGCGGAAATGATCCTTGCTAATCTGTTGTTGCAGATCATGGTAGCTGGCGGCAATGATACGGGCATGCATCTGTACCGGTTGCTCTCCGCCGATGCGTACAAAGGACTTGGCCGAGAGGGCGGAATGCAAGCGACGCTGGGTTTCAGGATCCATTTCAGCAATGTCGTATAGCAGCAGGCTGCCGCCATTGGCCTGCTCTAGCAGACCGTAGTGTACTTTGCCGCCTTCTTCGTAGCCGAACAGTTTGCGGGCCGAGTGTTTTTCCGGGAGAGCCCCGATGTTGACTTCAATTAGACGCCGGGTACTGCGCTTGCTCATCGCATGCAGATAACGGGCGGCGACGTTCATGCCGCAACCGGGCTCGCCATCCAGCAGCACCCCGCTATCATGTTCGGCAACCTGCTGCAATTGCTCGCGCAGTTTCTGCATGGGCGGACTTTTGCCGATGGGTTCCTTAATGCCGACGGTCTGGCTGAGCAGGCCGCGATTTTCCTGCTGCAGCGTGTCAGTTTCCAGGGCATGCTCAATCGTGAGCAGTAGTTTGGCCAGGGATAGCGGTTTCTCGATGAAGTCATAGGCCCCCAGGCGGGTGGCTTCGACCGCAGTTTCTACGGTGCCGTGGCCGGATATCATAATCACCGGCATCGGCAGATGGCCCTCCTCGGACCATTCTTTCAGCAGGCTGATGCCGTCCAGATCCGGCATCCAGATATCCAGCAGGACCAGGTCGGGGCGGCGCTGGCGGTGGGCGATGCGGGCGGCTTCGCCGTTTTCGGCCACGCTGACTTCATAGCCTTCGTCTTCGAGAATTTCCTGCACCAGATGACGGATGTCCGGTTCGTCGTCGACTACCAGAATATATGGGGCGCTGTGTGTACGGGGTTCGCTCATGTCAGTGGTAAGCGGTTGCATGATGATGGCTGTTATTATGTTCGGATGATTCCGTGCGGGCGCGGGCGCCGTGTGCTGCCGGTAATCGTATCACTATACTGGCGCCGGCACCCTTGTTGTTTTCCGCCCACAACACGCCGCCATGTTCCTCGACGATTTTCTTGACAATGGCCAGGCCCAGACCGCTGCCCTTCGGTTTGCTGGTGACATAGGGTTCGAACAGGTGATCAAACATATCTTGGGGAATACCGGGGCCAGTATCACTCAGACGTAGCTCGACGAACTGGCAAGCATGCTCCTCAAGGCAGCGAGTGAGAATTTTGATATTACCGTCCGCAGTCCGGGGGATGGCTTCCTGGGCGTTTTTTAGCAGGTTGTGCAGCAACTGGCGCACGCGACCGGCATCGGCCTCTACCGGGGGGATAGCCGGATCCAGATCGAGATCGAACTGTAAACGGGAGTCGGCATTGTGGTACAGATCCAGCACTTCCTCGATCAGGTGGTTGAGGTTCAGGGCTTCCAGATCCAGTATCGGCATGCGTGCGTATTCGCTGAAGGCCTTGACCAGCCCCTTCATGGTTTCCACCTGCTGGACGATGGTGTGGGTGGCCCGATCCAGCACCTCGGCATCTTTTTTCGGCATGGTGTGCAGATATTTATGGCGCAGGCGTTCGGCGGAAAGCTGGATGGGTGTCAGTGGATTTTTAATCTCGTGCGCCAGACGGCGGGCGACTTCCCCCCAGGCCGCATTACGCTGGGCCTGCAGCAGGGTAGTGATGTCATCGAAGACAATGACCAGACCTTCGGGGCGGTCGTCGCTGCCGGGGAGAAGGGAGCCACGGCACATCAGCACCTTATGCCCCCCCGGACCCCGCAGGCTGGTTTCCGCCTGCCAGCCGGATTTATTATCGGTCTGTCGGCTGCTCACGGTATCGATAAACACCTGCAGGCCCGGGTTTTTTTTCGCCAGCGTTCTTAACGGTTGTTGCAGGAAGGCGCCGATGTTCAGCCCCAGGATCTGGCTGGCCGTTCTGTTGCAGGTGCGCAGGTTCAGTTTGCTGTCCAGGGTCAGCACCCCGGAGGACAGATTGGCGAGGACAGTTTCGAGATAGGTGTGCTGGGCCTGTAACTGTCGCTGGCTGTTGCTGGCCTCCTCCCGCGACTGGGCGATTTTCCAGGTCATGTCGTTGAAGGAGGTGACCAGAAAACCCAGCTCATCATTGCCGGGCAAGGGCAGGCGCTTGTCATAGTCGCCGGCCGCCACGGCGCGGGTGCCTTCTACCAGATCATAAATGGGGGCGGTCAAGCGCCGCGCCGCATAGAAGGCTGCCCAGATGGCGGTGAGAATGCTCAGCAGCAGCACCAGCGACAGGGTGAGGATGAAGCTGTATTTCAAGGGGGTGCGTAAATAGGTAATTTCCCGGTACTGGCCGAAGGCGGACTGCACACTGTTCGCCAGTTCATTCATATGTTCGGCGACCGGGAACAGCGCCTGGAGGATACGGCCTTCACTGATGATGCCGGTGCCGGGCACGGCCACGGCGGCACGAATATACAGGCCGGCATCCTTGACTGGAATCAGGCCCACCTTGTAGGCGCGCTGGTGGAGTAGATGCAGGGTGGTGTCATCCAGATGCACGGGTACCAGACGCGAGATTTCGGTACTATTGGAGGCGATGATCTGACCGTTTTTTGAAAACAGGGTAAGTTCCAGGGCGCCCAGCTCTACGCGCATATCGTTGAGCTTCAGCGCCACCAGATTGTTTTGCGTGTCTTCCAGTTGCTGCGCCGCCTGACGGGTGCGCTGCAGGCGTTCACGCATGCGTCCGTCCAGCGCGGCCTGGCTGAGTTTCAGCGCATCATTGAGGGCATCCTCCACGCGTACGTCGAACCAGCTGTCGATACCGCGTCTGATGAAGTCCTGAGAAAAATAGAAAACAATGGTAACCGGGGTGACGGAGAGAATCACGAACATGATCACCAGTTTGGCGGTCAGGCGTGAGCCGGTGGCCTGTTGCCGATATTGTTTCACCAGGAGCCACAGGCTTTTGCCGATGAGCACCAGAAACAGAAAAACAGCCAGAATATTAATGCCCAGCAGGAGGGAATAGAGCCGGCCAAAGGTGGCGGAGTTATGGGTGGCCCCGCTCATCATATAGAGCGAGTTGAGCAGCAGCAGGAACACCAGAATAATGGGGATGCCGCCTGAGAAGAAGCGCTTGATCAGGGTGTCAATGGCCATGTGTACCAGTCGCTTTGAAGTCGCCAGTCAGAGGAAATGTAGGCCAGTGGGCGCATGGGGGCCGGCAGGGATTCGATGTCCAGCTCGCTACGCAGACGCAGGATATAGTGCGCGTCGGGACGGAGTAGCCTGGCATCGATCAGGGGCAGATTTTCGATATGGCCAAGCGCATGCAAGGCGTCATCGAGACTGGAATAGTCCGTCTGGGTGCCGCTGTTGAGGTTGTGAATGATGAATTTTCGTGACAGGGCGTGGTAGATCAGCAGATAGCCCTGTTCCAGTTTGGCGATGTTTTTATTCCAGTACCAGCGTTTTTGTTCCACCTCGATATTCAGGAGAATAATCAGGGGCACGCCATTTTTCAATGCCGCCAGCGCTTCATTTGAGAATCCGTATTCGATGCGGGTGCTGAAGGAGTAGACGCCATTGCGCAAACGGGTTTCCAGTGACTTGATAATAAAGGCCTCGGCCGCCTGCGCAGGCGCTGGGGCAAGCAGGCTCAGCAGGCAGAGGCTGGTGGCCAGTGCGCATACGCGCAGGCCGACCATTGCCGGTAATGATTTATGCCTTGCGCAAACAGGCATAAAAAAAGCCATCCATATTCTCCTCGCCGGGCAGGATTTGCCGGCCTGCCGTGGTTGGGCTGCCCCAGTCCCGCTCAATGGGTTCAAGCCGGGCATCATCATGCTTGTTCAAAAAATCTTCAATCTGTAGGCCGTTTTCTTCCGCCAGCACCGAACAGGTTGCGTACAGGAGCATACCGCCCGGGGCCAGCAACGGCCAGAGGGCCTGGAGTATTTGTTGCTGGGTGCGTACCAGCGCGTCCAGATCAGCGGCGCGGCGCAGAGACTTGATATCCGGGTGACGGCGAATCACACCGGTGGCGCTACAGGGGGCGTCGAGCAAAATCCGATCATAGGGCCGGCCATCCCACCAGGCTTCCGGCTGAGCGGCATCGCCGGTTATCCGTCGCGCCTTCAGTTTGAGGCGCTGAAGATTATCGCGCATATCATCGTGTCGCGCCGGAACTTTTTCCAGCGCATCCAGTTGCGCCAGCCCGGGGCATATTTCCAGTATATGCGCAGTCTTGCCGCCGGGCGCGGCGCAGGCATCGAGAATACGCTGGCCGGGTGCGGGCTGTAGCAGGGGCGCGGCCAGTTGCGCAGCTTCGTCTTGTACCGACACCAGGCCTTTTTTGAAACCGGGCAGCTGTTCTACCGCCACTGCGTCAATCAGGCGCAGACCGTCTTGCGAATGGCGACAGGCTTCGGCGGGGTTGCCGGCATTTTGCAACCGCTGCAGATAATCTTCCCGGCTGATCTGTTGCCGGTTGACCCGCAGAGTCATGGGTGCGGGCTGATTATTGGCGGTGGCAATCGCTTGCCAGTCATGCGGCCAGCTTGCCTGTAGTTTTTCCAGCAGCCAGCGGGGATGATCAAAACGGCTAACCGGTTCTTTTTCGACCTCGGCCAGCAAGCTCTCTGCCTGGCGCAGATAATTCCGCAGTACCCCGTTGACCATGGCCCTGGCCCAGTTTTTTTTCAGCGCCGGGGTGAGTTTGACGGTTTCCGAGACTGCGGCGTGATCCGGCACCCGCATGTGGATAATCTGGTACAGGCCAATCAATAGCAGACAGCGGAGATCGGCATCTTTGTCTTTCAGCGGTTTTTTCAGCAGTTGCAGTAAAATGGCATCGAGGCTAAAGCTATGGCGCAGGACGCCGTAGCACAGGGCCTGGGTGAGCGCGCGCCCTTTTTGATCCGGTATGCGCGAATGCACGGTGCCCAGCGCATCAGGCAGGTTGCGTCCCTGCTCAAAGACGCGCTGTAGAATATGGACGGCGGCGAGACGAGGGTTCATAGCGCGGGGGGCGGTATTGAAAAGTTGTTTTTTACGGTAGCGGCAAGCTTGCTCGCTCTTACGCAGGAAATCAGGGTGTGTTTTTTCATGCCGTCAGTCGGGTGCCGACGGGCAGCAGATCGCCATAGCCATTGAGGAAGGCGGGCGCGTCCATGACTTTTTTGCCAGCTGGCTGGAGCTGTTTTAGGCGCAACCGGCCACCGCCGGTAGCAATATCGATGCCCGCCTTGTTGCAGGCCAACACCCTTCCCGGTTCTGTCAATCGCCCTGCGTTGGCGGCTTCATCATCAACAGGCTCGGCGGCCCAGATGCGCAGGATCTGATCCTTGATACGGGCTTGCGCCACCGGCCAGGGGTTGAAGGCGCGCACGCGTCGCGCCAGCGCTGGTGCCTTCTCTTGCCAGTCGAGCAAGGCCTCCTGTTTGTGGAGCTTGCGGGCATAGGTGCTGAGGCTGCTATTTTGAGCCTGGGGCTGAAGTTCGCCCCGCTTCAGCTTTTCCAGCGCCTGCTGCAGAGCCTGGCCGCCCAGGTTGGCCAACCGGTCATGCAGACTGCCGCCGGTGTCGATATTTTCGATAGAGCAAGCTTGTTTCAGCAAAATATCCCCGGTATCCAGGCCTTCGTTCATCTGCATAATAGTGATGCCCGTTTCCCTGTCACCGGCCAGAATCGCACGCTGGATGGGGGCGGCGCCGCGCCAGCGGGGTAGCAGAGAGGCGTGGACATTGATGCAGCCCAGACGCGGAGAAGCAAGCACGGCCGGAGGCAGCAGCAGCCCATAGGCGGTGACCACCATCAGATCGGCGTCGAGTTTTTGCAAGGCTTCGATATCGGTGTCATCGCTGAAGTTTTCGGGCTGACAGACCGGGATTTGATGCGCCTGCGCCAGTATTTTTACCGGGCTAGCCTGGAGTTTACGCCCGCGTCCAGCGGGCCGATCCGGCTGGGTATAAACGGCAATAACCGCATAATCGGCATCCAGCAGCGCCTGCAGCGAAGTGGCGGCGAACGCCGGGGTGCCGGCAAAGATGAGGCGAAGTGCTGAGGTCATGACGTTGGCAGTTTTTGGGTTCAAGATTCGGTCATTCGGTCATAAAGAACCGAGAGATTAAAGATCCACACTCTTTTGGCGATAGTATGGCTATTCTGTTTGTAAACGGATACTTACATTGCCTGTTTTTCCTGTTTCAGCAGTTTTTTGCGAATTCGCTGACGCTTCAGGCTGGAAAGATAGTCAACGAACAACGTGCCCAGGAGGTGATCCATTTCATGCTGAATGCACACAGCCAGCAGATCTTCGGCCTCCATTTCAAAGGCCTGCCCATCCCGGTCGCAGGCCCTCAGGCGGATATACTGGGCCCGCTCCACCGTTTCGTAAATGCCGGGAACGGACAGACAACCTTCATCAAACTCCTGGGAGCCGTCTTTTTCCAGAATTTCCGGGTTGATGAGTACCAGTGGCCGGTTTTTTTCCTCGGAGATGTCGACCACCAGGAGTTGCTTATGAACATCTATCTGGGCGGCGGCCAGACCAATGCCGGGCGCGGCATACATGGTTTCCAGCATGTCGTCGATCAGCCGGTGGAGCTTGTGGTCAAAATACTCGACAGGCGCGGCAACAGTGCGTAGACGTTCGTCGGGATAGCGCAAAATTGTGAGCATGGACATAGAATTAACAGGATATTGATATATTTTTTAAGTAACAAGGATAAAAAAAGCTGCTAACATTATGATACTACTGGATAACAGTAACTGATAGTACGTGTAGTACGTGATTATCCGAATCGGCGCCTGGTTTGAAATACAGGGTTTGGAGTACACACTTGGCTTCGGCTAAGGGATTCATATGATAAATAATAAAGTGTTCGCTCAAAATTTAATACGTTTTCTTGTTCTACTGCTGCTGGGCAGTCTGGCGGCTTGCGCCCAGACACCGGAAAAACAGAAGACCGTGGCGGCGGCACCGGAACCCGCCGTAAAGGCGCCGGTCCGCAAGTCGGCGCCTACACCGGTGGTGATCCAGCGAGATTATCCGAAGCGCTATGTGGTTAAGCGCGGGGACACCCTGTGGGATATATCCAAGCGCTTTTTGAAAGATCCCTGGTTGTGGCCGGAAGTCTGGCATATTAATCCCAAAATTCGTAATCCCCATCTAATCTATCCGGGGGACGTGATCGTTCTGTATTTTGATGAAAATGGCAAACCCTATATTACTCTGGATAACGCGGGAGGGTATGCCCCGCCTTCACGGGTGAAGACGGTGAAGCTGTCACCCGAAATACGTTATGAAACGCTGGATAAGTCGATCAATACCATCCCCCGCTCGGCCATTGCACCCTTCCTGGGGGGCGCCCGGGTAGTCTCGGAACGGGAACTGAAGCATGCCCCTTATGTTGTTTCCAGCTATGATCAACATCTGGTGGCGGGATCCGGTGACAGAATTTATGTACTGGGCATCAAGGATCGGAGTATTGGCGTCTATGATGTGGTGCGACCGATCGGGGAATACCGGGATCCAAAAACCGGCGAATCGCTGGGCTATGAGGTAGCGCGCGTGGCGGATGCCCGGCTGGTGCGCTTTGGTGCAGGCAAGGGTGATCCTTCTACTCTGGATGTCACCCAGGCCCATCAGGGAATTTTCAATAAAGATTTGTTGCTGCCCAAGGAAAAGCAGAAAATTGAATTTAATTTTACGCCCCGTCCACCGACTGACGAGATGACGGGTGAAATTATCTCGGTCTTCCAGGGCGTGGCGCAAATCGGCCAGTACAATATTGTCGTACTTAACCTGGGTGAACGGGACGGTATTGAACCAGGCTATGTGCTGGCGATTTACCAGCGGGGTGAAGAGGTGCGTGATCCCGATAAAACCTGGAGCTGGGACAAGGTGGAATTGCCGGATGAGCGCGCCGGCGTCCTGATGGTTTTCCGAGTTTATGAGAAAATGAGTTACGCGCTGGTGATGGAAGCTCAACGACCCTTGCATATCCATGATCGGGTGACGAATCCCTGATTCGTGTTCAGAAGCGACAGCAATAGTCTTCCGCATGGGCGGCGACAGAAGAGCCTGTGGTGCCTAAAAATCGTGCCCACTGTTGGCTTTATCGGAAGCCGTCCATTTCATCTAAATAGCTACGTTTCAATATACTATTAATCGTTGCATAAGTATTCGCACCATACCTCGTTCCCACGCTCCTGCGT
>CAZQVV010000080.1:0-12282 GCA_964596835.1 uncultured Thiohalophilus sp.
CTTCCTTCGACAGGCTTCCTTCGACAGGCTTCCTTCGACAGGCTCAGGACGAACGCTCATTAAGAAGTGTCCGCAATCCCTCGACATCCAGCAGCATAATATCATTGCCATTCACTTCAATTAAGCCAGTGCGGGAGAGACGTGTAAGGATGCGCGAAAAGGTCTCCGGCTGAATCGACAGCCGGGATGCCACTACGCTTTTGGGGGTAGTCAAATGAATCCGGGATAGCTCAAGCACCCCAGGGGGCAGTTGATCCAGCAGGAAGACCACCAATCGATAGGTGGCATTGTGCAAAGTAAGGTTGTTGATTTCATAAATCCGTGCGTGCAGCTGCTGGCTCATGACGGCCATCAGACGAAAACAGGTTTCAGTGGATTGCTCCAGCACTTCCTTGAACGTTTGCATGCTGAAACTGATTAGCTCGCTTTTTTTGATAGCTTCAGCACTTAACGGGTAAGCATGTTTGTGCATAAACATGATAGCTTCGGCAAAGGTCTGCGAAGGATGGATAATTTCCATCACTTTTTCATCCCCGTCAGCCGAAATACAGTACAATTTAACCTGCCCGGATATCAGCAGATAAAAACGTTGCGCCGGCTGTTCGGCCTCGAACAGTGTTTCTTTGCTGGCCAGATTGATCCAGGCCGATGATTGCAGTATTTCCGTCATCTGCCTGTCATCCAGCATCTCAAACAGGTAAACACCTCTTAGTAATGGCGCCAGCATCTTTTCCGACTTCATACTATAATCCCCAATAAGAATGTGTTCTTAGATCCATCGGCAGGCCTTATGTTCAAAAAAATTATAGCACCCATTGGTTCAGACCCTATTTTTACAAGACGCAATATCAGTGAAACTACGGCTAAAAGCAACCGAATAGAACTTAAAGTTCTGAACACCCATAAAACCCGATACAGTTGATATGAGTCAACGACAGCTTTCATGTATTCAAATAAAAATACGGTTAGATAATTACTACCAGACAAGCTATTGATACCTACAAAGGACGCATGTGAACATACAACTTATTATCAAGGGACAGACAGAAACGTCTCAGACCACCGAATACGTGTGGCGAACGACCTGCGAAGAAATGGGCCTGTCACTACAGGTCGCCAACTCAGAGACCGACGAGGGTCAGGCGTTGGTTACGATGCTGGCGCTACGCACCCTGCCTGCATTGGTCGTTGATAACAGGGTCATTGCCGTCGGTCAACCGAACAGGAGTATTGCTGAAAAAATTCTACATACCCTGAAAGAAAAAGCGGATTAATATCCGTTTTGCGTACCTGCAATCCATTTATTATGCACGCCAAATAAATCCAGATAAAATATAACCATGAGTAACAAGATGCCTCTGATTGAATGGCATGAAGACAGGTTATCCGAAGACCCCATGAAGAACTCACGCCCGTACCCTTCCCGGCTATTCCGGGCTATATTAATCTGTCACCCTTTACCGGAGAGCCTGCAATGATCCGACATACCCCTGTTTACTCCTTGTCCTTTTTAATCGCAAGCCTGCTTTTCCTGCAGGGCTGCCAGCGCCAGGATTCCGACCGGACGGCTAAAAAAACAGCAACCACGCCCTCGGCAGCAGTTGTGGCAACAGCCAGGCATAACCACGAAGCCATTCCCAAACCGGGACAGATTCACGGCAAGGTGGTCGATGTGATTGAAGCAGCCGGTTATACCTATGTACAGGTCGATACCGGCAGCCAGAAACTCTGGGCAGCAGGGCCCAGCACTGTGTTTAAAAAAGGCGATATGATTGCTTTCGACAGCGGTATGCCGATGAAAAACTTTCACAGCAAGTCACTAAAACGGAATTTCAATCTTCTCTATTTTGTCGATGCCTTTCTCACGGACAAGGGAACTGTAGCTAAACCCACTATGCCCAAACCTCACAGCAGGCCTGGCGATCACACGGCAACACCGGTGCCTGATATCCGCAAAGCCAGAGGCGGGCAAAGCATAGCTGAGATCATTGCCCAAAAAGAATCACTGGCGAATAAACCGGTCAAGGTGCGCGGCAAGGTGGTGAAATTCACCGCGTCCATACTGGGAAAAAACTGGATTCATATCAAGGATAGCAGCACGGGCACCGATCTGACCGTAACCACGAAAGACACAGCAAAAAAAGGCGAGATCATTCTGGTACAGGGCATCCTCGGCCTGAACAGGGATTTTGGCTACGGCTATATTTATGACGTGATTGTTGAAAATGCCAAAGTGACGGTTGAATAAAGCCAAATGGACTTGATGGGTTTCACTTCGTTCTACCCATCCTACTCTTTTTTGAGCTTTCGCAGGATGGGTAGAACGAAGTGAAACCCATCCATTTTTACCGCCAACGCATAACCGCCTCAATCCGGCTCGTAGCCCAGATTGGGCGCGAGCCAGCGTTCCACTTCTTCAATACTCATCTCTTTGCGCCGGGCATAGTCCTGCACCTGATCGCGGTTGATTTTGCCGACGGCAAAATAACGTGACTCCGGGTGACTGAAATACCAACCGCTGACCGAAGCGGCCGGCCACATGGCGTGACTTTCTGTCAACTCAACGCCAGCGTTATTTTTCGCGTCCAGTAGTTGCCAGAGCAAAGATTTTTCGGTGTGATCCGGACAGGCCGGATAACCTGGTGCCGGGCGGATGGCGGTGTAGTCTTCCTGAATTAACTTCTGGCTGTCAAAATCCTTACTCTGTCCTCCTGAAGGTGACCAGCGTCCCGCTTCAATTCCCCAGTTCACATGGCGCATGCGATCATGCATGTGTTCGGCAAAGGCTTCCGCCAGCCGGTCCGCCAGCGCCTTGATCATGATCGCCTGGTAGTCATCGTGATCGGCTTCAAAGCGTTTAACGTGTTCATCGATACCTAGCCCGGCCGTGACCACAAAGGCGCCGACAACATCGTTTTTACCTGACTCCTTCGGCGCAATAAAATCGGCCAGACAGTAGTTCGGCTTGCCCGGCGGCTTTTCGGTCTGTTGACGCAGGTGGTGCAGGGTCATGCGCACCTTTTTCCGAGCCTCGTCGGTGTAGACTTGGATGTCCTCGTTAATGCTGTTGGCCGGGAACAGCCCCACGACTGCGCACGCCTGGAGCCAGCGCTCATCGACGATGCGTGCCAGCATGGCCTGGGCATCGGCCAGCAATTTTTTCGCTTCCACGCCCTTTTCCGGATCGTCGAGGATCTTCGGATAACTGCCTTTCATTTCCCAGGTATGGAAGAAAGGGGTCCAGTCGATATAGGGCACCAGAAAGGCCAGCGGCATGTCATCGAAAATCTGGATGCCGGAAATGTTGGGCACAGGCGGTGTGTACGTCGACCAGTCGATGTCGATGCGATTGTCACGCGCCTGCTCCAGACTCAACCAGTGCGTCTTTGCCCTGCGACCGGCATGGTTAGCGCGCACGATCTCGTATTCCTCGCGGAGATTTTTCACGAAGTTGTCCTTCAGATCTTCGCTGATCAAATTCTGCGCCACGCCCACGGCGCGTGAGGCATCTTTCACCCAGACCGTGGCTTCATGATAGTGCTGCTCGATTTTCACCGCCGTATGTGCTTTCGAGGTGGTCGCACCACCGATCATCAGGGGAATATCAAAATCCAGACGCTCCATTTCTTTTGCTACATGCACCATTTCATCCAGCGATGGCGTAATCAGTCCACTCAGGCCGATGATGTCCGCCTTCTGTTCTTTTGCGGCCTCTATAATCTTGTTGGCCGGCACCATCACGCCCATGTCGATGACTTCAAAGTTGTTACACTGGAGAACCACGCCCACGATGTTCTTGCCGATGTCATGCACATCGCCCTTGACCGTGGCCATGAGGATTTTGCCATTGCTCCGACTGCCGCCGCCGTCTTTTTCCGCTTCAATGAAGGGCAATAGCCAGGCAACCGCTTTTTTCATCACCCGCGCCGACTTGACCACCTGCGGCAGAAACATTTTACCTGCGCCAAACAGATCCCCCACGGTATTCATGCCGTCCATCAACGGGCCTTCGATCACTTCAATCGGACGATCGAACTGTAACCGCGCCTCTTCGGTGTCCTCACTGATAAAGCTGTCGATGCCCTTGACCAATGCATGTTCGATGCGTTTTACCACGGGCAGGCTGCGCCATTCTAAATCCTCGACTTTTTTGCCCGTGCTGCCATCGCCGCGATATTGATCGGCAATCTCCAGCAGACGTTCGGTGGCGTCCTCACGTCGATTGAGCACCACGTCTTCGACCCGCTCACGCAATTCCGTCGGCAGATCATCATATACGGCAAGTTGCCCGGCATTAACGATGCCCATGTCCATCCCCGCCTGAATGGCGTAATACAGGAACACCGCATGGATGGCTTCACGCACCGGGTTATTACCGCGGAAGGAAAAGGAAACATTAGACACCCCACCACTGATCAGGGCATGGGGCAGAGCCTGTTTAATCGTGCGCGTGGCTTCGATGAAATCCACGCCGTAATTATTGTGTTCCTCGATCCCCGTGGCCACGGCAAAGATGTTGGGATCAAAAATAATATCCTCGGGCGGGAAGTTCAGTTTTTCACGCAGAAGATGATAGGCGCGGGTGCAGATCTCGATCTTGCGCTCGCGGGTATCCGCCTGGCCTTCTTCGTCGAAGGCCATGAGGATGATCGCCGCGCCGTACTGACGGCACAGGCGCGCCTGACGCAGGAAGTTTTCCTCGCCTTCCTTGAGCGAAATGGAATTGACAACGCCCTTACCCTGAATGCATTTGAGTCCGGACTCGATGATGAACCACTTGGAGGAATCGATCATGATCGGCACCCGGGAAATATCCGGCTCTGAGGCGATCAGGTTGAGGAAGGTCACCATCGCCTTTTCACCATCGAGCATGCCTTCGTCCATGTTGATATCGATGATCTGAGCGCCGTTTTCCACCTGCTCCCGGGCCACGCTCAGGGCTTCGTCATAATCCTCTTCGAGAACCAGCCGTTTGAAGCGCGCCGAGCCGGTGACATTGGTGCGTTCGCCTACATTGACGAAGAGTGAGTCCTTACCTATGTTGCAGGGCTCCAGACCACTGAGCCGGGTTTTTACCTCAATTTCGGGGATCTGCCGCGGCGGGCATTGGCTCACCGCATCATGGATGGCCTTGATATGGGCCGGGGTGGTGCCGCAACAGCCACCGATGATATTCAGAAAACCGTTGCGCGCCCATTCCTCGATCTCGGTCGCCATTTGTTCCGGCGTTTCATCATATTCGCCAAACTCATTGGGCAAACCGGCATTGGGATGGGTGTTGATGTGACAATTAGCCAGCCCCGCGATCTCCTCGACATACTGGCGCAGTTCCTTCGCCCCCAGAGCGCAATTGAATCCGAAGCTGATGGGGTTGATGTGGCTTAATGAATTCCAGAAAGCCTCCACCGTCTGCCCCGACAGGGTGCGCCCGGAGGCATCGGTAATCGTGCCGGAGATCATCACCGGCAGATGCAGATCGTGTTCGGCAAAATAGGTTTCAATCGCAAACAGCGCAGCCTTGGCGTTTAAGGTGTCAAAAATGGTCTCCACCAACAGGATATCGCTGCCACCTTCCACCAACCCATGAATGGCTTCAAGATAAGATCCTTTCAGCGTGTCGAAGTCGATGTTGCGGAAACCGGGATTGTTCACATCCGGGGAGATGCTGGCGGTGCGATTGGTTGGACCAATCACGCCAGCGACAAAGCGCGGTTGATCTTCGCTGGCAAATTCATCACAGGCGACGCGCGCCAACCGCGCCGATTCGACGTTCAGCTCGTAGGCCAGGGATTCCATATGATAATCCGCCATGGACACTGAATTGGCATTGAAAGTGTTGGTCTCGACGATGTCGGCCCCGGCCTCAAGATAGGCCCGATGAATATCAGCGATGATCTGCGGCTGGGTCAGGGAAAGCAGATCATTATTGCCCTTGAGATCGCTATCCCAGTCGGCAAAGCGCTGACCGCGGTAATCCGGCTCTTCTAGCCGGTAGCTCTGGATCATGGTGCCCATGGCGCCATCGAGAACCAGAATCCTTTCTTTGAGTACCTGTTCGAGTGTTTTCATCACGCCGCCGTCATCATAAAACGCTGGATTTTAGCACGCTGTTGCCAGATCCGGTATGCCCCAAGGAGGTTAGCGGAACAGCGGTGATCTTGCTATTTTAAAGTGTCCGCACCATAGGGCGCATTACCGATGAAACCCGCAATACCATCTAATCTTTGAGTGATGTGCTTCTCGCGTTACACTTCGTTCATGCAGAAACTGATTAAAATGCCCAAGGCGCTGATGCGACCCATCGGTCGCGCCATTGCCGAGCATGACATGATCCGCGAAGGTGATCGGGTCGTGCTCGGCTTATCCGGCGGCAAGGATTCGCTCACCCTGTTGCATGCCCTGCACCGTCTGCAACGCCATGCGCCGATTCATTTTGAGCTGGCCGCACTCACCGTTGACCCGCAAATCGAGGGCTTTAACCCCGAACATTTAAAAAGCTATCTGGCGGATCTGGGTATCCCGTATTTTTATGAGTCCCAGCCTATCGCCGAACAGGCCGAAAGCCAGTTAAAGAATGATTCCTTCTGCTCCTTCTGCTCGCGCATGAAACGCGGCATCATGTACCGCAGCCTGCGCCGGGAAGGCTACAACGTGCTGGCCCTGGGGCAGCATCTGGATGATCTGGCCGAAAGTTTCCTCATGTCCGCCTTTCACGGCGGTCAGTTGCGGACTATGAAAGCCCATTATCAAAACCGTGAAGGGGACATTCGCATTATCCGCCCTATGATCCATGTACGCGAACGTCAAACCCGCGCCTTCGCCGATACAGCCCGATTGCCCGTTATTGCCGACAGTTGCCCCGCCTGTTTTGATAGGCCCACCGAGCGCGAACATATGAAACAACTACTGGCGAAGGAAGAACAGCACAACAAGACGCTGTTCAAAAGCCTGCTGACGGCTATGAGCCCCTTGCTATCAAAAACCCGTGCAGAATAAACCCGGTGTAATAATGATTCTGAGTGTTCTGAAAATTCTGGCCCGTATTCCCCTGCCTGTTCTGCACCTTGCTGCCTGGCCACTGGGGCTGCTGCTGATCCTCATCCCCAACAAACAGCGTCACTGCGCCCGGATCAATGTCCGGATCTGCCTGCCAGATCTGTCTTTTCTACAACGGCAATGGCTGTGGATGCGCAGCCTGATTGAAACCGTCAAGACCCTGCTGGAATCGCCTCGGCTCTGGCTGGGGGAGCAGGAGAAGGTGCTTCAACTGATACGCAAGGTTGACGGGCTAGAAGCCGTCAAGCAGGCAACGAAGAAAGGCAAGGGGGTAATTTTCATCGCCCCACACCTGGGCAACTGGGAAATAATTGGGCAATTCTACTCACATCACTTCCCCATGGTGCTCATGTACCGCCCCCAAAAAAACCGGGCGCTGGATAACATTATTCGCCATGGGCGCGAACGCTTTGGCGCTCAACTGGTACCCTCAACCCGTAAGGGACTGGCCATGCTGCTGAAAAGCCTGCGTGAAAATAAAACCATCGGCATTCTACCGGATCAGAATCCTGGCGCGGGCGCCGGTGTCTATGTCCCCTTTTTTGGGATTGCCGCCAACACCCCCATCTTTGCCACCCGTCTCGCCAGCCGCACGAACGCCGCCGCCTTTGTCATAACCGCCGAGCGCCTGACTTTCGGCCGCGGCTATCACCTGCATATCGAAGCGGCCAGTAAATGCCTATATGATAAAGAGGTGGAAACCGGTGCGGCCTGCATGAACCGCGACATGGAAAAAATTATTCTGCGACGGCCCGCGCAATACTGGTGGGGCTACAATCGGTTTCGTCATCGCCCCGAGGGCGAACCTGAAATTTATTAGAATTGGCAAAACCCAATTTTTCGCTAATAAACAACCCCGCCACAAGCTGACGGGGGTATTAAGCTATGCATGCTGATGGGGTTCTCTTCGCTCTACCCATACTGTTTTTCGCCGCAAGCAGTGGGGAATTAAACCCGGAAAGATTAAAACTTAACCTGCGCCCACAGACCGATTTCGTCGTATTTCCCTTCATTGACGCCGCCGATTTTGCCATTGCTGGTATTAATGCTGCCATTCTCGACTTTGTCGTGCTTGTAAACCAAGGCCAGATCCACATTCTTGCGTGCCTGATAAGATACACCAAGGTTATAGTAGGTGTCCTTGAGGCTTGAATTCAGATCTTTGCTGGGCTGGGCATGATCATAACGGGCAAAAACGGCAATTTTTTTCGCCGGTTTTACAGTAACCCACGCTGAGTAACCTGTTGCCTTGTCGCTGGGGCCGGTTTTTACTGCTGTTTTCGTGTAATTGTCCGCGCTGAAATACTCAGCACCGACATTAACAATACTAAAGCGATAATCGGCAAGGAAATTCACCCGAGTCGCTGTATTCGTAGCGGTGCTAATAGCCTGGGTTTCCTGACCCAGTTTGCCGCTGTAAAACCCTGCCGCCAGGGTGAGATTTTTTACCGGTGTTGCACTGATGCGACCTTCGATATCCATACTCTTTGAACGCGAGGGATTTTTGTAGCCATTGCCATTAACCATGGAGAGGGCGTACTGCACCGAGTTATTAAGCAACTTGCCTTTCAGGTGTAAACCCCAATCGGCAGAGGTACCAAACTTGAGTCTGTCGATAAGAACATTTTCTACATAGCGATACCCATACATGTGCTCGGCAAATGGCACCCAGGGCAAATCGGCAGAACCAATCCGCAACACCGCAGCATCGGAAAATTTAACTTGTAGATATGCTTTTTTAACATACAACTGGGTTGCCTGTGCTTTACCACTGTCATATTTAAAGTCGGTGGTTAAATTCGCTGAAAACATATTGTCAAAAACGTGGTTAACACCCAGATAGAAACGTTTACCATCGGCACCTATGCCGCTTGGATCGGTCTTTTGTCCATCACTGCTCTTACTAATATTAGTAATATCTAGATAGGCCTTGCCGCCCACGGTAGTGTTACCGCTTTCAGCGGCAACAGCAGTAAGGTTTATACTCACACAAGCCGCTACAAGGGCAGCGGTTAATAGATGTTTCTGCATTCAGTTCGCTCCTGTTTTAGTCTGAATCGGTATGATGCTGCAACAGGCGGCACCACTGACCGGCTCAAAAAATGTGAAGATTTTATGTCAGTTATGTTAAACAAACATGACTAAAACGTGATGATTTTGTGAGGATGCAATTAAAGTGAGGTTTTGATCTGCGACAAGTCTGAACCTTATCTTGTTGAAATTATTGGATATGTGTATGTTTAAAGAAGCCAGTTTCAATTCCTGGCGCCGTTGCAGCCAGCTGACAGGGGTATCCATCGTCGAATGCATTAAAGAAATATGACTAAGATATAACATTTTATATCCGTGACATTTAACCGCGATTTTTAAACACATGGGCATCGATCTCTGGCATAACGGCCAGAAAAATATTTCTATCTTATTCTGAGGATTTGTAACTATTCAGCATACGGGGGCGAGGTCGCCAAGCATTGGCCCGCTTACGTTAGTTTGAGGAAAGGAGTCACACATGTAGGTTGGCGCTGAGCCATGATCTTTATGGCGAAGCCCAACAGGATAGGCCACGCCTGTTGGCGACCGAAGGAAATGCCTGTGGTGCTTCGCGTTGCTCAGCGCCAACTTACAGACAAGGTTCCCTGAAATTATACCGAATAGTTACGAGAATTTAAGAGATTGACTGGTTAGCGAATCAATTTAGTCACGATTCCTGATAGTAGCCGTCATCCTGCAATACTATCATCATAATCAATAATCAGCGGCGCATGGTCGGAGAACCATTTATCCTTGTAAATGGATGCCGTCCTAACCTTGCCTTTCAGGCTTGGCGTAATGATCTGGTAGTCGATGCGCCAACCGACGTTGTTAGCGCGGGCGTTACCGCGATTTGACCACCAGGTGTACTGATCCGCGCCCTTGTTCACTTCCCTGAAAGCATCAACAAAGCCTACCTCATCAAATAATGTATCCAGCCAGGCGCGTTCCTGCGGGGTGCAACCGGAGTTTTTCTGGTTGCTTTTCCAGTTTTTGATGTCAATTTCCTTATGTATAATATTGAAATCACCGCAAATAATAAATTCACGCCGCTGGCGCCGCATGGCTTTGAGGTCCTCAAGCAAGTCATCCATGAACTTCAGTTTATTGGCCTGGCGCTGCTCACTGGAGGAACCGGAGGGCAGATACAGGGAGGCAATGCTCAGCTTGCCCAGATCGATCTGGATATACCGGCCTTCCGTATCAACATGATCCCAGCCCAGGCCAGTCGTAATGGCATCCGGCTCAGTGCGTGAGTAAATCGCCACCCCACTGTAGCCCTTTTTCTCGGCATCGAAGTAATAGCAGTGGTAACCTTCGGGATAGAATCGGCTGTCGTTAAGCTGATGTTCCTGCGCTCTGGTTTCCTGGATGCATACCACATCGGCATCCTGCTCTTTGAGCCAGTCAAAGAAGCCTTTTTTCGCGGCGGCGCGAATACCATTTACATTTGCCGTAATGACACGCATGACCATTTTCCGGATATTTGAAAAAACGTGTATCATACCTGCTGAGAAACTCTTTTGTCTTCCCTGCCGTTCAAACCCTTAGATCACTATGCACCACTACCAGAAAGCCTTTATCGAATTTGCCCTGTCACTGAATGTTTTGCGCTTCGGCGAGTTTACCCTGAAGTCCGGGCGTACCAGCCCCTATTTTTTCAATGCGGGCCTGTTCAACTCCGGTCGTTCTCTGGCCCGGCTGGGACAGTTTTACGCCGAAGCCCTTGTCGATAGCCAAATTGAATACGATGTCATGTTCGGCCCTGCCTACAAGGGGATCCCCCTGGCAGCCGTCACCACCGTGGCCCTGGCCGAACACCACCAGCAGGACGTGGCCTACTGTTTCAACCGCAAGGAAGCCAAGGATCACGGCGAAGGCGGCAATATCGTCGGCGCATCACTGGCCGGCAGGGTGCTGATCATCGATGATGTGATCACCGCCGGTACGGCCATCCGTGAATCCATGCAGATCATCGAACAGGCCAACGCCACCCCCGCAGGCGTCATCATTGCCCTGGACCGGCAGGAAAAGGGAATTGGGGACCTGTCCGCGATTCAGGAAGTGGAACAGCAGTATGACATTCCGGTTCTGAGCATCATTACGCTCGAACACTTGATCCGCTATCTCGAGGAAAACCCGAAAATGCAGGCAAAACTGGAAGCCGTGCGGGCCTACCGCAAGCAGTACGGGGTTTGAGCCAACACTTTTCAGCTTGTGGGGGGCAAGTGCTACACTAAAGAGCAAGCCCGGAAAAATCGGTGCGGGCAACGGCAACAGGCCCGCACTACCCCCGGCAAAAACGGAGAAGGTATTTGCCACCCACGAGACGACAAACAGAACCCGGTATTCAAATACCGTTTAATCCAGAACCGTTTTTTCGGGACAGCTTTTTTCCAGGCTGGATCTACAAATCGTTATGCCCAACAGAAATATGAGCAAAAAGATAAAGCCTGCCGGTATTCGTATTTTTATGCTGAGTTGTCTCATCATGAGCAGCACCAACCTCAGCGCACGCGATATCCGATGCTGGCAGAACCATGAAAATATACGTGAATGCGGCACTCACGTGCCCCCTGAATTTTCCCAGCACCGCATTGAGGTTCTGAACGAGCGAGGTATTGTCATCAAGATTCTACCCGCAGCGAAGACTAAAGCAGAACTGGCCGAAATTGCCCGCCGCAAAAAAATAGAACAGAAAAAACAACGACAGATTGCCGAACGCAAGCGCAAGGATAATATCCTGCTACAGACCTACACCACGGAAAGGGATCTACGCATTGGGCATGAAAATAAAATGGCTGCCATAAAAAGCATCATCGATATCACCAATAGCAATACCCGCAGCTTGCAGCACAATCTGGCCGACTTGCAGAAGCGCGCCGCCGATTACGAACGTAGCGGTCAGAAAACACCGGGTATACTCACGGCGGACATGGAAAATCTGATGCGCCAGATAAAGGACAACGACGATTTCATCAGTAAAAAACAGCGGGATCTGATCAAGCTGAGCAAACAGTATGATGCCGATCTGGCGCGCTACCGGCTACTGAAACAGGGCAAGGTCAAATACGAGTAAACGCCGCTAAATAACTGTTCCAAATACCCGTGCATTTTATTAGGGCTGACCGTTCGTCCTGAGCTTGTCGAAGGAAGCTTGTCGAAGGAAGCTTGTCGAAGGAAGCCTGTCGAAGG